>NZ_JAJB01000032.1:0-56480 GCF_000583215.1 Brevibacterium sp. VCM10 | reverse complement strand
GCCGCCGTCAGGTAGTTCGGGGAGGAAACGGGCGCTGGGAGCCCGGGGTCCGAGTCGAGTGACTCAGCGGTGGTGGCGGATGAGGGCGACCATGCGGTAGTCGAATTCCTGCCAGCTCGAGATCGAGGCACCGGATTCCATCGCCGCCTGGAAATCCTCGACCTCGGTGCGATCGGATTCGAGCGGAATGTCGAAGGGCATCTCCACGTAGAGCAGCCCGCTGGCGTCGGTGTGGACGATGTCGAAACCGGCCTGCTTCGGGTCGAGTTCGTTGTTCATCACGATGAGCAGCCGGTCTGCCGACGCCTCGTATTCGGTCTCGATGCCATCGACATACCCCTGCTGCGACCGCAGCTCGCGCTGGGCCTGGATGACGAACGCCGAGTATGCGCCGATGCCGATGACCGGAATCCGTGAGGTCAGCGCTTCGGTGGCGACATCGATCAGCCGCGACCGGGCCTTGCGCCCCAGCGGGGACAGATCCCCACCGGACATGGCGACCCCGTCGAAGCCGACCAGCGAGATCCGCCCGTCGTCGTGGTTGGGGTTGAGGATGGTGATGTCGAGGCCGAAACGCGAATACCAGGGGCGAGTCACCTCGGCGCTGTCTTCGTCCCACCACACGTAGAAGAGGAACGGCACGTTGATCCCGGCCTCCGAGTAGAAGAACGGAGGACGCCGCTCACCTGCGGTGACGTCGAAGGGAACGACGTTTCCCTCGATCGGGGCCGGGCAGGTGGCGAACGAGGTGAACGCGAACGGGTAGTTCACCGCACGGTTGAAATCGACGACGAGCGACCCGTCCTGATTCGGCACTCCGAGATCGATGGTCCGCCACGCCGAGGTGGTGCTCCCGTTCGTCGAATCGTGGAAGTCCAGCTGGAGCCCGGTCTTCGGACACCCGGTGGCGAGCAGGTTCACCTCACCGTGCTGAGTGTCGAACGTGACGATTCCCGCCGCCTGCGTCTGCAGCTGCAGATCCTCTTGAGCGGTTTCGATCGGGTAGGTCTTGAACGGGTCGAACCGGGTGAATCGGGCGAGGAAGACGAAGTCCGGGTCCGGGTCGAAGACCGGAACCTCGAAGAACTTGCCCAACAGCGGGGACTTCGAATTGCGCACACGCACACCGAGGCGGCCGGCCCGGTCGATGAGTTCGTAGAGGACGTTGCCGACGGTGAACCAGTTGAGCGATCCGCCGGTCGGAATTTTCGCGCTGAACCCGTTCTCTTCGACGCGGACCTGAGGTCGGGCGGGCACGGCGTCGTGTCCGCCGGTCGCCTGTGAACCGGCACCCGCACCTGCTTCCGCACCAGCAGAACCATCCGCACCATCCGCAGAATCAGCGCCCGCACCGGCCGCGCCGGTCTGGTCCGTGACCCTCGGCAGGGTCGAGGTGTCGCTGGGCACTGCCGGGCTGGTCTCCCGGGTCGGCCCCGAGTTGGTCGCAGCCGCGCCGTTTGCAGCCGCGCCGTTCGCACCTGCGCTGTTCACCTCAGAGCCAGCCCCATTCCCAGGACCAGTCCCGGATCCAGCCCCTGAACCAGCCGGATCCGACCCGTCTGGGCCGTCGCCGACCGTGCTGAGCAGGTCGAACGTCTCCGCAGCAGGGCCGGCCTTGATGCCGGGATCCAGGGACACGGTCACCCACCCGTCGTCGACGGTGAAAGTGCCGGGAGCGTCGGCCCAGGTCGATTCGCCATCGAGCCAGTGCAGGCCGACGACGCTGAGCCAGCCGAACGGTTTCGCCAGTGCCGAGTTCCGTGAGTCGCGCCAGGTGTTCCACTCCGTCACGAACTGGTTCACGTCGAACACTCCTTGCCGTCGCTGGTGCAGTTGCAGGGTCGCCCAGGGTCGCCGCCCCGCCTGATTCTTGGACGCGGTGGCAACCCGGCGCTTGAGACCTGATCTTCTTCACCTCCAAACTACCGCAAACGATAGGCTGGGGAAATGAATGAATCACTCCCGAGACCGGACCGGGCCGCGACGACAGCGGCCGACCTCGGCGACTTCGTCAGCGCCTCCCCCAGCTCCTATCACGCGGTGGCCACCGCCGCGAAACGCCTGGAAAAGGCCGGATTCTCCCGCCTCGACGAGTCCGTTCCCTGGGCGCTGACGCCCGGGGCCGGGCACTACGTCATCCGGGACGGCGCGCTCATCGCGTGGATGAATCCCACCGTCACCGAGGCGGCTGACCGGTTCCGTGTGTTCGGTTCCCACACCGATTCCCCGGCGTTCAAACTCAAACCCGGCGGCGAGTACACCGCTGAGGGCACCCGCCAGGTCGGGGTGGAGGTCTACGGTGGGCCGCTGCTGAATTCGTGGCTCGATCGTGAGCTCGCCTTCGCCGGTCGTCTCGGCCTCGCCGACGGCCGCATCGTGCTCGCCCGCACCGGACCGATCGCCCGCATCCCGCAGCTGGCGATCCACCTCGACCGGCAGGTCAACGAGGGGCTGGCCCTGGACAAGCAGCGTCATACCGCTCCCGTCATCGGCCTGACCGACCTCGCCGAGGCGGACATCGTCGAACTGCTCGCCGCGTCCGCCGGAGTCGATGCCGAGACCGTCGTCGGTCACGATGTCTACACCATCCCCACTCAGGAACCGGCCCTCTTCGGTGCGGCCGAGGAGTTCTTCGCCTCGCCGAGGCTGGACAACCTGTTGTCCGTCCACGCCGGTGTCACCGCGCTCACCCAGCTCGATGCCGACGGCCTCGACGGCATCCCCCTGTTCGCGGCCTTCGACCACGAGGAGATCGGGTCGAATTCGCGGTCGGGGGCGTGCGGCCCGTTCCTCGCCGACGTCACCGAACGCATCGTCGCCTCCTTGCTGCCGCAGTCGACGCGCAGCGATTATCTCGCGTCGATGGCCTCCTCGGTGTGCGTCTCCTCCGATGCCGGGCATGCTGCTCACCCGAACTATCCGGAACGCCATGACCCGCATGTGCGCCCCCGCCTCGGCGGCGGTCCCCTGCTCAAACTCAACGCTCAGCAGCGCTACGCCACGGATGCGGTCGGCACGGCCGTGTGGTCGCAGGCATGCGCGGCCGCCGGGGTCGAGTACCAGGATTTCGTGTCGAACAATGCGATGCCCTGCGGGTCGACGATCGGACCGCTGACCGCGACCCGGCTGGGCATGACGACTGTCGACGTGGGTCCGGCCCTGTATTCGATGCACTCGGCCCGCGAGATGGTCGCGGTCTCCGATGTGCTCGCCCTCGGTGCCGTAGCGAAGGCATTCCTCCAGGGCAGCTGACCTCGCACCCCCGGCGGGACTCGATGTCGCCGACACCGCGGTTGTCCTCACCACGACAATCGTGATACGAATTGCACGACCCCACGGGAGCCCGCTGCACGGGCTGAGATCGGACTGCCTCGTCCGAGACCGTAGAACCTGATCCGGTTGATACCGGCGTAGGAAGTGAGGACTGCAGATGACTGCATTCACCCCTGAAACACCTGCCCCTGCAACGACTTCGTCCGACGCAGATTCGCACGACGCATTCACCCTCGAGCAGTATCCGACGCATTCGCCGGCATGGGTCGACGACACGGACCACGGCATCCGCGTTCCCGTGACCCGCATCGAACTCGAGGACTCGAACGGCCGGGCCAACGATCCCGTCGATGTCTACCGCACAGTCGGACCGGGCAGCATTCCCGAAGAAGGACTGCCTGCTCTGCGATTTCCGTGGGTCGAGAACCGCCTCGACACCGAAACGTATGCAGCCCGCGGCCACCACATCGCCGATGACGGTCGTGCAGCCGTCCGCCGGGGTGCCCCGTCTCAGCAGTGGAACGGACGCAAACCTGTTCCTCGTCGCGCCAAGGCCGGCCGCACGGTGACCCAGATGCACTACGCCCGGCAGGGAATCATCACCCCGGAGATGCGGTTCGTCGCGCTCCGCGAGCAGTGCGATGTCGAGCTCGTGCGTGCCGAGCTCGCCGCCGGTCGGGCGATCATCCCGAACAACATCAACCACCCCGAATCCGAGCCGATGATCATCGGCAAGGCGTTCCTCGTCAAGATCAACGCGAACATCGGCAATTCCGCAGTCACCAGCTCCATCGCCGAGGAGGTGCAGAAGCTGCGGTGGGCCGCGAAGTGGGGTGCCGACACCCTCATGGACCTGTCGACCGGCAATGACATCCACACCACCCGGGAATGGATCATCCGCAACTCCCCCATCCCCATCGGCACCGTCCCGATCTATCAGGCACTGGAGAAGGTCGACGGTGATGCGAACGCGCTGACCTGGGAGATCTATCGCGACACGGTCGTCGAACAGTGCGAGCAGGGTGTCGACTACATGACCGTCCACGCCGGTGTGCTGCTGCGCTATGTGCCCCTCACGGCCGACCGGGTCACCGGGATGGTCTCCCGCGGCGGGTCCATCATGGCCGGCTGGTGCCTTGCCCACCACGAGGAGAACTTCCTCTACACCCACTTCGACGAACTCTGTGAGATCTTCGCCCGATACGATGTCGCGTTCTCACTCGGCGACGGACTGCGACCAGGGTCCATCGCTGATGCCAACGATGCCGCCCAGTTCGCCGAACTCGACACACTGGCCGAACTCACCGAACGCGCGTGGGCCCACGACGTCCAGGTGATGGTCGAAGGCCCCGGGCACATTCCGCTCCACCTCGTACGGGAGAACGTCGAACGCCAGCAGGAACTCTGCCACGGCGCACCGTTCTACACCTTGGGTCCGCTGGTCACGGACATCGCACCCGGATACGACCACATCACCTCGGCGATCGGGGCGACCGAGATCGCCCGCTACGGCACGGCGATGCTCTGCTACGTCACCCCGAAGGAGCACCTCGGCCTGCCCGACCGCGACGACGTCAAAACCGGGGTGATCACGTACAAGATCGCCGCGCATGCCGCTGATATCGCGAAAGGCCACCCCGGCGCGACGGCCCGCGATGACGCGCTGTCGAAGGCCCGGTTCGAGTTCCGCTGGCGGGATCAGTTCGCGCTCGGCCTCGATCCGGGGACTGCCGAGGCGTTCCACGACGAGACGCTGCCGGCGGAACCCGCGAAGACCGCGCACTTCTGTTCCATGTGCGGGCCGAAGTTCTGCTCGATGCGCATCTCCCAGGACATCCGCGACACCTACGGCAGCGCCGAGACTCAGGAGGCCCTGGCGGGAATGCAGCAGAAGAGCCGCGAATTCCTCGCCTCGGGCGGAGAGGTCTACCTGCCCGATCCGACCGTCGGCCTCAAGGCGGACTGACCGTCGTTCAGGGCGTGGCGCGTCTATCGCAGTGTGCACGATTCGACAGACGCGCCACGCCGTGACCGAGCGTTGCGGAGGCGATGTAGGTTGACGGCATGAGCGAACTCCAGCGTGCCTTCGACGCGCATCTGCACATCATCGATCCGACCCATCCCGTCATCGAGAACAACGGCTATCTGCCCGACCCATTCACGGTCGCCGACTACCGCGCGAGGCTGCAGAGCCTGCCCGAGGTGGGAGTCGACGTCGCCGGAGGTGCCGTCGTCTCCGGCTCGTTCCAGGGCTTCGACCAGGGGTACCTCGTCGAGGCGCTGGGCCAGCTCGGCGACAGCTATGTCGGTGTCACCCAGCTGCCGGATGAGACCACCGATGATCAGATCCGGCGCCTCGACGAGGCCGGCATCAAGGCGCTGCGCTTCAATATCGCCCGCGGTGGTTCGGCCACTCTCGATGCCCTCGACAGCTTCGCCCGCCGGGTCCATGACCTCGTCGGATGGCATGCCGAGCTCTATATCGACGCCCGCACCATCGACGCCGACCTCGCCGCACGCATCGCCGCACTGCCGGCGGTGAGCATCGACCACCTGGGCATGCACGAGGACGGACTGCCCACCCTGCTGCGCCTCGTCGAGGCCGGGGTGAAGGTCAAAGCCACCGGTTTCGGTCGCGTAAAACTCAACCCCGCCGCGGCGGTCCGTCGCATCGTCGACACCGACCCGACCGCGCTCATGGTGGGCACGGATCTACCGTCGACGCGGGCGCGTCGCCCCTTCGCCGATGCTGATTTCGCCCTCCTCCTCCAGGTGCTCACCCCCACCGAGGCGGACGCCGTGTTCTGGTCGAATGCGGCGAGGTTCTACGGCCTCGAACCGTCATCCGCTGAGTAGACGTTCATCTCCGCCCAGTAGCATGAGTGAGATGAGTTCACGTCAGTCGAATCTCGCCTCCACTCTGCACACCCTCGACGGTCGCAGCTACGGCAATCTCAAACAGATCCGCGGCCGCTACACCTTCGGACCGGTCACCGTGTTCATCGATCGGGTCCAGGCCGATCCGTTCGCCTCCCCGTCGAAGGTCCGGGTCCGTGTCGATCGTGCCGATGCGAAGGTTCCGCTTGAGCTCACCACCGAGCGCGCCGATCGCATCGCAGCGGCCGACTACCTTCTCCGTGCCGGCAATGAGGTGCTCGCGAAGCTCGATCAACGCGCACTGATCCTCGGCCGCCCCGGGCAGGAGATCCTCGAACGGACGAACATCCTCATCGACGACGCCGGGCTCGAGGCACGTCTGCTCGTCAATCTTCCGGCCCGCGGCCGCCGCATCCTCGGCCACCAGGCCGCCGACATCCTCACTCGCGATCTGCCCGAATTCGCCGAACGACTCTTTCTCTTCGACCGCTGGTCGGACGCCCCGGCAGGCAGGGGAGGGAACACTCCCGCCCCATCGGCCCACGGGCTCGCCGACCACGTCCAGCTGCATCGGGATCAGCTGGAACTGCGCAGCCGCCTCGGCGAGGCCGGACTCATCGGGTTCATCGGCAACGGGGCGATTCTGCCGCGGAAATCCGGGGATTCGGACCTGCCGATGACATCCTCCGATGCGGTGGCCTTCACCTCCCCTCCCGAACTCGAACACACGGTCGGTCTCTCCAGCGGCCACAGCGTCACCGGCATGGGCATTCCCCGCGGGGTCACCGTCATCGTCGGAGGCGGCTATCACGGGAAGTCGACGATTCTGCGCGCGCTCGAACGCGGCGTCTACCCGCATATCGCCGGCGACGGGCGCGAATGGGTCATCAGCGACCCGACTGCCACCTCCATCCGAGCCGAGGACGGTCGCGCCGTGACGGGCGACGACATCTCGGCGTTCATCAACAACCTACCCTCGGGCACTGACACGAGATCTTTCTCCACCACGAATGCCAGCGGATCGACCTCGCAGGCGGCCAACCTCGTCGAAGCGATCGAGGCGGGTGCACGCACCCTGCTCATCGACGAGGACACCTCGGCGACGAACTTCATGATCCGCGACGAACGCATGCGCGCGCTCATCCCCGCCGAACGGGAACCGATCACCCCGTTCGTCGACCGCGTCCGTCCTCTGCTGACCGAGCAGGGCGTATCCACGGTGCTCGTCGCCGGCGGATCGAGCGCGTTCTTCGAAGTCGCCGACCACGTCATCGCCCTCGACGCCTATGTGCCCAGCGAAGTCACGAACCAAGCGCATGAGCTCGTCGGCGTCACCGCATCCGACCTCGAAACGGCTCCAACCGCCAGCGCCCCGGACTCCGGTTCGGACTCCCCCGCCGCCCCCGCTTTCACCGCCGCACCGCGTGTGCCGACGGCGAAGGCGCTGCGACCGTCGTCGAAGACGAAGACCGCTCGAGCGAAGGGATCCGATCGGATCCAGTTCGGCCGCGAATTCATCGACCTCATCGCCATCGCTCAACTCATCGACACGCAGCAGGCGGCGGGCGTGGCCGAAGCCCTCGAATACCTCGCGGAGATCTTCGACGGACGCACCTCGCTGACCGAGGCGCTGGCCGAAGTCGAGGACATGCTCGATGCCGAAGGCCTCGACGGAATCACCGGCCACCGCGACCATCCGGGCCACCTGACCCGGCCGCGCCGGCAGGAGATCGCCGCCGCTCTCAACCGCTACCGCGGGTTGAACCTCGAACGCTGACGAGCGCGACCTACCTATCCAACAGCCCAACCAGCTCGGCGTTTGTGCCCACCGGCAGTGAGCAGGAGGTCCCTCGGCACACGATCGCCGTCCCCGCGGGGACTTCGACCTCCCGACCGTCCGGTCCGGGCACCCCGGTCGAAGCGGTGAGCAGAGTGACCGCTGGATGCCGGGCAGCGATGGTCCGCAGCGCCTCGTCGCCGGTGGCGACCCGCACGGGCGACAGGGCCCGCTCGGCCTGCCACAGCGCATGGCCGCACCCGCGCGGAGTCTGCCCGGCCAGTGCCCGATAGACCCCGAGCAGCCGATCCCTCACCTCCAACAGCCGTCCGGTATCCAACGCGGCCGCCTCACCTGACGACTCTGCCGCACCAGGCGTCGCACCAGGTTCCGGACCACCGGGCGTCGCAGCGTCGACGCCGAGCTCGGCGAGCAGCAGCACCGCCTCGGCGGCCGCCGATCGTCCCGACGGCACGGTGTTGTCGACGGGGTCCGCCGACTTCACATCGATGATCCCGTCACCGAGCGAATCGACCGCCTCGAGAACCCCGTCCCCGCGTTCGGAGGTGAAGAGGTCGAGCATCGTCGCCGCGAGGTCGACCAGATCCCCCACCCTCACCGAGGCGACCCCGCCCGACAGCTGCCGAACAGTGATCCCAGCGGTGATCGTCTGCGCCCAGTCTGCGAGCCCGCCCTGCCCGGGGCCGGCGACTCCGCCGGTGAAGCTGCGCCGCACATCGATCACGGCCGAGCCGGCCTGCTCCATCGATTCGGCAGGCTCCGCCGAACCGGCGGTCGCTCCTGCCCGCTTGATTCGTTCGTCCATCGCCGTCCAGAACCGCACGGCGGTTTCTGCCCATCGCGCCGAATCCGCGGATCCGGCGTTCCCTGTGATCGCACCACCGGTCGACTCCGCACGCCCCGCCGAATCGGCACCACCGTCAGACTCAGCGCCCGCACCGGAGTACAGGGCCGCCTCGGCGAGGGCGGTGACGGCCAGGGAATTCCATTCGGTGATGATCTTCTCATCACGGGCCGGCTGCGACCGGCGAGCGCGCAGATGCTCGAGCACTTCGCGCTGACGTCTCGTCGCCTCGATGTCCCAGGGCGCGGGGTGCTCGGCGTCGAAGGGCACGTCTTCCATGCCGAGCCAGTCGATGATGCGCACGGCCGCGACAACCTGGCCGGATAGTTCGCCCCCGGCCGGGGAATCGACAAGCCCGAGCAGACCGGCCTGCCCGGCTTCCGCGAATTCCTCGGGGGTGAAGACGTAGGCTGCGCCCTCTTCGGAGTCTCCCGCCGAGTTGAGCGAATCCGCGTCGAGTGCGGCGATGAACCCGTCGTCGGTCGACAGGTCGCTGATCAGGAAGTTCGCGGTGTCGGCGATCTCGCGTTCGGCCAATGCGAGCCATTTGGACGCCGGGTCCAGGGCGCGTTCGACCTTCGCCCAGGCGACGACGGCACGCAGGTAGAGGGCATTGTCGTAGAGCATCTTCTCGAAGTGCGGCACGAACCACTGCCGGTCGACGCTGTAGCGGGCGATCCCGCCGCGCACCTGGTCGCGCATGCCGCCGCTGGCGATCCGGGCCAAGGTCGAGCGCACCGCGATGAGGCAGTCGAGGACGAGTTCGCCGGTCAGGTGCCCGTCCGCACCGAGCCAGCCGAGCCGGCCTTCGGCCCGAACCCGATCGATCGGGTGTTCCCCGTCCCCTCCCCCACTCGCCGAGGCGGCGCTGTCCGTTTCCGAGCTCGCCGAAACGCTGTCGGGTCCCTCACCCGCCGAGGCGGTACCACCCAAGCGCACGAACGCCGCGAGGAGCTGGAGGACGTTCATCATCGGCGGGAACTTCGGGGCCCCGCCGAATCCGCCCCAGGCCGGATCGTAGGAATCGAGGAGCGCCGCGGCGGCGGAATCGAGTTCATCCGGGGTCAATGACTCCGCGGTTGCCTCGGCGGGAAGAGCACTCGTCACTGCATCGGCCGTTTCGGCCAACCCGCGGTCCATCCGGGACGTCATCTGGTTGACTTCGTCGCGGCGGTCCGTCCAGGTCGCCGATACGGCCGAGAGCACCTGCGTGAATGCGGGCAGGTTTCCTCGCGGCGCGGGCGGGAAATAGGTGCCGGCGTAGAAGGGGCTGCCGCTCGGGGTGGCGAAGATCGTCATCGGCCAGCCGCCCTGGCCGGTCATCGCCTGCAGCGCGTTCATGTAATAGGCGTCGATGTCCGGCAGTTCCTCGCGGTCGATCTTCACGGGCACGAACCGGTCGTTCATCAGCGTCGCGACTGCTTCGTCCTCGAAGGATTCGTGCGCCATGACGTGGCACCAGTGGCAGGTGGAGTACCCGATCGAGATGAGGAGGGGGACGTCACGGCGGGCCGCCTCGGCGAGGGTTTCCTTCGTCCACATCCGCCAGTCCACGGGATTGTCCGCGTGCGCGCGCAGGTAGGGGCTGGTCGAGTCGGCGAGTTCGTTCGGCATGACCCCAGCGTCTCACTTCGAGCGATCACGCGCGAGGTCATCTCCCGCCCACCGACAGAGATCGCCTCCCTCCCGCCGACAAGGCAGCTGGTTTTTATGGGAGCATGGGGCCATGAGCACCGCACCGGACACCGACGCCCCCGACGCGAGAATCGGCCTCGACGCCCGCAGAATGGCCCTCACCATCGTTGCCGCCGTCGTATTCCTCGCCACGTGGATCGGTGCAGGGATCCTCGAGGTCAAGACTCAAGACTCCTCTGTGTCGTCACCGGGTCCGAGCCTCCTTCGCCTCGCGCTCATCGCGGTCTCCGGCGCCGCCGCGATCACGATCGCCCGCGGTCTTCGCCCGATCCCCCGCAGCGTGTTCATCGTCGTCACCGTGGTTCTCTGCGCCGTCGAAGCGCTCAAGTCGATCTTCACCATCGACACGTTCGGCGCCGACTTCGCCGTTCTGGCCGACAATCCCGCGCTCATCACGGCCCTGGGCGTCCTGAATCTCATCGTCGCGGTCGCTTTCCCGATCGTTGTGGCCCTTGCCCTGGCCGCGGTCACGGCCCGCCTCGTCCCCGTCGCCGAGGCGGCCGCCCCCGCAGTCCTCCGCCGCCGTTCCCGTGCCGCCGCCATCGGATTGTTCGTGGCGGTCGGGATCGTGCTCCTCGTCTGGCTGCTGCGAACCATATTCGTCGACGCCCTGTTCCTGTTCGAGTACGGTGATGCCTTCAATGCTCTGGGCGCAGCGGCCGGAATCGTCTCCGCCGTCCTCGCCCTGCGGCTCATCGCCGAGTCCCGATCACTGCCTGCCGATGCACCGGCCGTCGGCTCGGCGCCGTCCGGCACCACGCCTCGATCTGCTCGCACTCTGGCGTTCGTCGTCATCGTCTGCGGACTGTACCTGTGCCGGGAGTCGGCCATACTGGCGGTCGGATACCCACCGGCCTTCACTTTCGGATACTCGGGCTGGGTCGTCTCCATGTTCGGCCTCGTCCTCGGCAGCCTCGTGCTCGCAATCCGCACACTCAACTGCGCCCCGACCGGTGACATCGCCCCGACAGCGGAAGCTGGTTGAGCGACAAGCTCTGCCCAGGCGAGCAGCCGGCCGCCCAAACCTGAGCCGGACCACCTGCCGAGACGGCATCATCCGCGTCGCAGTTCCCTCTTCTCCCGCATCCGGCATTCTTCTACACTATGTAGAACTCAGTGGAGAGGGAACCGATCCCGGTGCCCGCCGCTGGGAGACAGGAGAACGACAATGAACGCCGAATCACCCTGGACGCTCGACGCCACGGACTGCTGGGACCTCCTGCGATCCGCCTCCGTCGGTCGCCTGGCTGTCATCGTCGATGGTGCCCCGGAGATCTTCCCGGTGAACTTCACCGTCGAACATTCCGCACTCGTCATCCGCACCGGCGATGGCACGAAGATCGACGCCGTCCGCAGCCATCCCCGCGTCGCCTTCGAAGTCGACGGCGTCGACGGGCAGACCGCGTTCAGCGTCGTCGTCAAAGGCGACGCGAAGGAGATCAAGGCTCCCGACGAACTGCGCGACACCGTCTCCCTCGACGTCTCCCCGCTGCAGGCCGGGACGAAGAATCATTTCGTCCGGATCCTCGCCGAGGAGGTCACCGGCAGGAGCTTCCCGGTGACCGATCCCGCGACGTGGAAGTCAGCGCTGCGCGACGTGGCACGCGCACCGCACGAGTGACGCCGTCGACCGGCTCTTCGTCGATCAGAGGGCTTCGACGACCTCGACGAGGCGGTCGGGGGCGTTGGTGATGATGCCATCGGCGCCGACATCGATGGCCCGTTCCATCTCGCCGATGTCGTCGACGGTCCACACCAGACTCGTCATTCCGAGCTCGTGGATGGCGGTGAGGAAGTCCTCGTCGGCGGCACAGAATTCCGGGTTGACCTGGTCGACCCAGTCGGCGAAGTCCTGGAGTTCGTCCGGGCACGGGCGCCCGAGCACGCCGACCGGGATCTCCGGGGCGAGCGCGTGGAATTCGGCGACGAACGCCCAGTTCGCGGACTGGACGACGAGCATGCCGGCGGCCAAAGCCCGGTCGAGATAGTTCGGCACGGCGCGCAGAGCGGACAGGACCGCCTCGGCGATTCCGGGATAGATCTCGGGGTGCTTGACCTCGAGCAGCAGACCGGTGCGGGTGTCGTGGGCGAGAGTGAGCACCTCGGCGAGGCGGGGCACACGGACACCTGCGAACTCCTCGCCCTTCCAGCTTCCGGCATCGAGCGTGGCGATCTGGGCGGCATTCATACCGGCGATGCTGCGGTCTTCACGGTTCGGGTACAGGGTGCGGGCGTCGGTCGTGCGATCGACGGTGGTGTCGTGCATGATCACGAGCTCGCCGTCGGCGCTCATGTGGACGTCGGTTTCGATCATGTCCGCACCCTGGTCGATGCCGGCGATGAACGCGGGGATCGTGTTCTCCGGCCACTCGGCGGACGCACCTCGGTGTGCGATGACCAGGGGCGGAACCCGAACGCGGGCAGGATCGATCACAGCGTCGGCGGTGCCGGAGCTGAGGTCTCTGGGCGAGGGATCGGAGGTGGGGGTGGCGAGGGTGATGGGCATTTCAGAACTCCTCCACGGAGACTGCGGGTGGCGTTCGGGCACCGGATCCAACTGCTGCTTAGGCGACCGAACGATGAGTACTAGGCCGCCCAGACTAGGCGGCCCGAGCAAGGCCCGGGTGATGCGCGAGTGGACGGGACATGAATCCTGCCGGTGTCGGCACTGGCCGTCGCCTGAGCCGATGCTGACTCGGCTGCGAACCACCGGCATCACTCACAGCAGGGGCCGATGCCACACCGGCAGGGGGTGGGGTGGCAGACTGGGGATAACCCCGGACGGAGTTCTCGCGTTCCGCACCTCCGATCCTCTCCAGCACGATTGCCGAAGGAGGCGCAGTTCAATGGAGATGCTCCAGAGTGCATTCGACAGTGTCAGCACCGTATCGTCATACATCCTCGTAGCTGTTCTCATCCCCACTGGTCTGTATTTCACGATCCGCACGGGAGTGGTGCAGATCCGCCTGCTGCCCGAGATGCTCCGCACCCTGACGGAGCCGGGCGGACGGGATTCCGAGGGCAACCGGAACATCTCGCCGTTCCGCGCCTTCTCCATCTCCGCGGCCTCGCGAGTGGGGACGGCGAACATCGCCGGTGTCGCATTGGCGATCTCGCTCGGCGGTCCGGGGGCGATGTTCTGGATGTGGCTGACGGCCATCGTCGGCGGGGCCACGGCCTTCGCCGAGTCCGCCCTCGGCCAGCTGTACAAACTCAAGGACGGCCCGAACTTCCGCGGCGGCCCCGCCTATTACATCAAGCACGGGCTGAACATGAAGTGGCTCGGATTGGTCTTCGCCGTCATCGTCGCCATCACCTACGGCGTCGTGTTCAACTCCGTGCAGTCGAACTCCATCGTCGACGCCGTCGGCGCATCCTTCGGAGTCGAGAATTCGGACGGCGTCTTCGCCGCGGTCGCCGGTGCCATCATCGCCGTCGCCGCATTCGCGATCTTCGCCGGCGGTGCCAAGCGCATCTCGAACATCTCGGCTTATCTGGTGCCGATCATGGCCGGCCTCTACCTCATCGTCGGCATCATCGTCGTGGCGATGAACATCGGTGCCGTTCCGTCGATGATCGCAACGATCTTCGCTGATGCGTTCAGCATGCATTCGCTCGCCGGCGGCACGTTGGGCTCGATCATGCTCATCGGTGTGCAGCGCGGCCTGTTCTCCAACGAGGCCGGCATCGGTTCGGTCCCGAACGCGGCAGCGACCGCATCGGCCTCGCACCCGGCCAAGCAGGGCTTCGTGCAGGCGCTGGGCGTGTACTTCGATACGATCCTCGTCTGCTCGATCACCGCGTTCATCATCCTGCTGTCGAACCCGGAGTACGGCAGCTCTGCCGAGGGCATCCAGCTCACGCAGACGGCGCTGAGCGGTCAGCTCGGGCAGTGGGCGATCCACTTCCTCACTTTCGCGATCTTCCTCTTCGCGTTCTCGTCGATCCTCGGCAACTACTACTACGGCGAAGCGAACATCGAGCATCTGACGACGAACCGCGCCGCGTTGCGGGTGTATCAGGTCATCGTCATGGTCTCGGTGTTCATCGGTGCGATCGCGGCGCTCGACCTGGTCTGGACTGCCGCAGACATCTTCATGGCGATCATGGCGCTCATCAACCTGTTCGCTCTGCTGATGCTCTCGCCGCTGGTGTTCTCGCTGTTGAAGAACTACCAGCAGCAGCGCCGAGCCGGTTTCGAACCCGTCTTCCACCGCGGCGATCTGCCCACGTTCAAGCGCATCAACACCGAGGTCGACGCCTGGGACGGCACCGACGAGGTGACCACCGCGAAGTTCTGGCAGGACCGCGGGAAGAAGGTTCGCGAAGACGGACAGTGACAGGGTGCTTTCCGACAGCGATCGACGTTGTCGGTGCACACCGCGCACACGGCTGTCGGGCCTGGCACCGTCGAGACGGTGCCAGGCCCCACTGCGCTGATGCGCTCACCTCATCGGGAGATCCGGTATTTGCATGAGGCGTCAGCGTGAGTCGTCAGCGGCCCGCAGGAGTGAAGTCCGTGCTGCCGACGAACTCCGGACGCGGCTTCGGCGCTGCGAAGGGGTCCACACAGGTGTTCTCCACCGAGTTGTACACGATGAAGATATTCGAGCGTGAGAACGGAGTGACGTTGCCGTTCGAGGCGTGCATGCAGTTGGAGTCGAACATGATCGCTCCGCCTGCGGCTCCTTCGAGCACGTCGATGCCGTATTCGTCGGCGAAGTCACTGAGAGTCTGACGATCCGGGGTGCCCGCACCCTGCATGATAAGTGACTTCCGATAGTTGTCCTCGGGAGTGCCTCCCACGCAGCTGATGTAGCGCTTGTGCGAACCGGGCATGATCATCAGCGGGCCGTTGAATGAGTAGTTGTCCGTCAGCGACAGCGAAAGACTCACCGCGCGCGGAGTGGGCATTCCGTCCTCAGCATGCCAGGTCTCGAAGTCCGAATGCCAGGAGAACTCTTTGCCCACGAATCCCGGTTTGTAGTTGATCCGGCTCTGATGAATATAGACATCGGTTCCGAGGATCTGACGTGCACGGTCGACGAGGCGCGGATCGTTCGCGATCTTTCTGAAGATCTCATTGGTGCGATGGATGTCGAATATCGACCGGACCTCGTCGGACTCGGCTTCGACGACGGTACGCTCATCGGCCTTCACCTCCGGGTCACGCGAAAGCCTTTGAAGCTCGTCGGTGAAGAGTGTGAGCTCTTCGCTTGTGATGAGCTGATCGATCGTCAGATAGCCCGTGTCCTCGAAGTGCTTGAGATCAGCCGCCTCGAGGGGGCCGTTTTCGGGAGAGCCGAAGACGATCGGACCCGTGCGCGGGAGAACCTCTGTGGTCTCACCGGAGCGAGTCGGATAGAGATCTGTGGTTGCGGTCGCAGCTGATACTGCTGTCATCATTTCTCTTTCCTTCGCTATGTGCCGTCTGCCGGTCCGGTGGCGTAACTGCTCATCGGCCCCGCAGATCGGGTTGTGCGGCCACCGTAACAGGAAGACATCGTCCCCGGTACCCCGGTCAGAGCCAGGACAGAGAGACCGGCACCCTCGGTGCGATCCAACAGAGATGAATCGCCTCCAAAGGGGCCGGCCATTCTTTGGACGGTCAGCGTTTGACCGACTTCGAGGTCGCTCCGGTTGCCCAGCCGACCTGGCTGAAGGTGACACGGTAGTACTTCTTGCTCTTCGACTTCACCTTGTAGGTGGCCTTGCCCTTCTTCGCGGAGACCGTCTTCAGCGTCTTCCATTTGCTGCCGGACTTGACCTGGAACTTCACCTTCGGGCTGTACTTGATCTTCCCGTAGTGCTCCGGATGGTAGACCTTCGACGAGGAGGTCAGCGTGACCGTGCTGCCGCTGCGCTTCAAGGACAAAGACGCATACGCTTTGCCGCGAACGTAGAAGTACCCCTTGGTGTAGTCGGTACGGTCGACGTACTTCAAGAAGCTGGAATTGTTCGCCCAGACATCTGACGGACCGAGCGTGTATTTTCCGAGCCCCGACCAGTCCGGGCAGACCATCGAACGCGCTCGCTTCGTGTTGCCGTCATGACTGAAAGACACGTAGTCGACTATTCCGCCGCTCCGAGTGACATCAACATCGACGAACCATTCGGAAACACCCGATTTCTTGTGAGCCATCGTCACGTCGACGTTGCGGCAGTTCGAACTGGAGACAACCATGCTCTTGGTAGAGAGCTTCGTGACGTCGAACTTCGCACTCGCCGCCTCGGCGGAGACGGCGGGACCGACGGCGAGAGCAAGAGCAGCAACGGACGCCACAAGGGCGCGCTTGAGGAACTTCATGGAGACTCCAACTGAAGATGGGATGGAAGAGGGTGCCTGAGTCGGAGTCAACGAATGTGTAATCGGCAACGAGAAGTCACGAACTTGAAAGTTGTATGGCCGAAGATTATCACACCTGCAGTCCATCCGGCCCCCGCTCAATGGTGCCGTTCACCCGGAAGCCTCAACCACAAGCGAAAAGGCGGCCCGAGCGCAATGCTCGGGCCGCCTCGGCGAGTGAAGCTCAGTCGGCTTTCGCCGACTCAGCCTTCAAGGGGAACTCAATCAGTTCGCAGGTGCTGCTTCATCCTCGAGGATGAGCGGGTACACGCCGTTCTCGTCGTGAACCTCGCGACCGGTGACCGGCGGGTTGAACACGCAGGCCATGCGCAGCTCTTCCTCGGCCACGACGGTGTGCTTCTCGTTTCCGTCGAGCAGGTACATGACGCCATCGTGGAGCGGGTATTCCTTCCCGGTCTCCAGGTCGGTCAGCGTTCCCTTGCCCTGCACGCAGTACACGGCTTCGACGTGGTTCTGGTAGTGGAACGTCGAGGTGGTTCCGGCGTAGATCACGGTGTCGTGGAACGAGAATCCGACGCGCTCCTTGCCGAGCACCATGCGGCGTGAGCGCCAGGTCTCGGACTTCACATCGCGGTCGGTGTCGTTGAGGTCATCGCGGTTGACTACGTACATCTGTGGTCCTTTCGCAAAAGGTCGGTGAAAGTGTTCAGGGGGTGGGCCGCGGACGTCCGTCGCACATCAACGGCGTCCCTCGGCCCGGGTGGACGATCGAACAGGTGAGCTCGATTCCGCCCAAAGCTCAGGCCGGCGCCACAGCTGCGACGCCGGCCCGGCAGAGGTGGGTCAGGCCAGTGCGGCCGTGGCTGCGGCGGGAGCGAATTTGGCCACTCCGGCCTCGATGATGTCCAGACCCGCCTGCAGATCGCGCGAGTCGATCGTCAGCGGCGGCATGATCTTGATGACTTCGTCATCGGCGCCCGAGGTCTCGAGCAGGAGACCGTTCTCGAAGGCGTAAGCGGCAACCTTCTCGGCCACCTCGAGGTCCTCGAAGCACAGCCCGGCCAGCAGGCCGCGCCCGCGGATCGAAGCACCTTCGGCCTTCTCGACGATTCCGTCGAGGCGCTGGTGCAGCGCGGCGATGGTATCGGCAAGCTGATTCTGGAACTCATTGTCGGCCCAGAAGGTCTTGATGGCGGCGGTCGCGGTGACGAACGCGGGGTTGTTTCCGCGGAAGGTGCCGTTGTGCTCGCCGGGCTCCCAGACGTCGAGCTCGGGACGGAACAGAGTCAGTGCCAGCGGCAGACCCGAACCGGAGATCGACTTCGACAGGCAGACGATGTCGGGCTCGATGCCAGCCTCTTCGAAGCTGAAGAACGAGCCGGTGCGGCCGCAGCCGGCCTGCACGTCATCGACGATGAGGAGGATGTCGTGCTTCTTGCACAGATCGGACAGAGCGCGCAGCCATTCGGCGCGAGCGGCACGGAGTCCGCCCTCGCCCTGCACGGTCTCGACGATGACGGCGGCAGGCTTGTCGACGCCCGAGCCGGAGTCCGCGAGGACCTTCTCCAGCCACAGGAAGTCGGGCACCTCGCCGTCGAAGTAGTCGTCATAGGGAATCTTCGAGCTGTTGGTCAGCGGGATGCCTGCGCCTTCTCGCTTCATCGAGTTGCCGGTCACCGACAGCGATCCCAGCGTCATACCGTGGAACGCGTTGGTGAACGAGAGCATGTGCTGACGTCCGGTCACCTTGCGGGCGAGCTTGAGAGCCGCCTCGACGGTGTTGGTGCCCGTCGGCCCGGGGAACATGACGGAGTAGTCGAGTCCGCGCGGCTTGAGGATGAGGTCCTGGAAGGTCTGCAGGAACTCACGCTTGGCCGGGGTCTTCATGTCCATCGAGTGGAGCACGGCACCCGACTGCAGGTATTCGATCAGCGGGTTGATCACGGCCGGGTTGTTGTGGCCGTAGTTGAGTGCACCGGCACCGGAGAAGAAGTCGAGGAATTCGTTGCCGTCTTCGTCCCACTGCTTGGCGCCCTGCGACCGGGCGAAGGTCGCCGGCCAGGAACGGCAGTAGCTGCGAACCGCTGATTCGCGAGTTTCGAAGATGTCGGGCTTGTCAGTTGGTGTGGGCTTGGCGCTTTCAGTCATGACTTGAGTCCTTTCGACTTCCAAAGTTGTGCGTCTGCATCGGATGCAGTCGCTTAAGGCGGTGGCCGCCGCCGCTTATTGCGGGCGACCTCTTCCGCCTCCTGGCACCTGGCGCGTCCGCTCCCTTGCAGCAGGGGTCCGCGCGGCGCCGGGGTGGGGCTCGTTACAGGGGTGCGATCTCGTAGAGGTACTCGGTGTCGTGGCCGTCCGGGTAGAGGTCCGGGGTGAACAGCGGGCGACGGTCGAAACCGGCCCCGCGCTTCTCCGCGAACGTCTGGAACAGACGGTTGGACGCCGCATTGTCATCGGTGATGGTCGTCTCCATCCTCAGAGCACCGGTACGGTCGGCCAGCTCGTTGAGCATGGTCGATGCGAGTCCGTGTCCGCGGAAGTTCTCGTCGACGGCGACCTGCCAGATCATCAGGGTGTCCGGATTCTCCGGACGGGTGTAGCCGGTGACGAAGCCGGCGGGCTCTCCGCCGATCCGTGCGATCACCGAGGTGTCCGCGAAGTCACGGCACCACAGCAGGTACGAGTACGAGGAGTTCAGATCGAGCACGGCTGTGTCTTTCGCGAGCCGCCATAGATGTTGCCCGTCCTCCAGCTCAGGAGTCCGGACGTCGATTTGCGTCTTCGGTTCAGCGAGTGCGTTAATCACGCCAACAAACCTAGCGGGATGAGAATGAGCGTCAACCTCGAAACCGTCGATTCCGGGCCACTTTCACAACGCTGCCCCCGGCCTGCCGACATGTAACAGACCCGACTTTCCCCATGGCATCTCTGGGATGCGTCGGGGCGCTTCTTCGCGCTCATACCGCGCCAGAGGTTCGTTATCGTTTCGTTACATTTTCGCGGCGTTGGAACAAGGGTTCCACGTGTTCCATGTCACTTCACCTGAATTGGGACAGCAAGGAGGCCTGTTGGTCCGCAGGGTATCCGAGGCCCTGTGAGCGGCTTCGCGTTGGTTTCGGAGATCAGGTCGCCTGGGCAGCGCGATGGGTAGCGCGAAATGTGGTCGCTTTCGGATGCCTGCACGCAAATGTAGGTCGCTATCGGATACTTTTCAGCGCTGAAAGTATCCGATAGCGACCTATTCTTCGAGGGCAGGCGGCCGGCGGGCAGGCAGACGGCTGGCCACTAGGCAGGCGGCTGGTGGTTAGGTGGGCGACTGGTTCACAGTCAGGTAATCCCCGCGGGCTGCCAGCCCCACACCCCAAGACGCACCCGCCTCAGCACTCGACGACGTTGACGGCGAGGCCGCCCATCGCTGTCTCCTTGTACTTCGAGGACATGTCCGCACCGGTCTGGCGCATCGTCTCGATCACCTCGTCGAGGCTGACCCGGTGCTGGCCGTCACCCCACAGTGCCATGCGGGAGGCGTTGATGGCCTTGCCAGCGGCGATTGCATTGCGTTCGATGCACGGCACCTGCACGAGTCCGGAGATCGGATCGCAGGTCAGGCCGAGGTTGTGCTCCATCGCGATCTCGGCGGCGTTCTCCACTTGCTCGGGCGTCCCGCCCATCACGGCGGCCAGTCCCCCGGCGGCCATCGACGAGGCGGATCCGACCTCACCCTGACAGCCCACCTCGGCGCCGGAGATCGACGCCCGCTCCTTGTACAGGACGCCGACGGCCGCCGCGGTGAGCAGGAAGTCGACGATGGCCCGGTGCTTCGCGGACTCGCCGCCTTCCACCACCGCGGGAACGTAGTTGAGCGCATAGTGCAGCACGGCGGGGATGATGCCGGCCGCCCCATTCGTCGGCGCGGTGACGACGCGGCCGCCCGAGGCGTTCTCCTCGTTGACGGCCATCGCGATGAGGTTGACCCATTCGAGGTAGTAGCCGGGGTCCCGGTCGGGGTCCTCGGCCTTGAGCTTGAGGTACCAGTCGTGTGCGCGGCGGCGGACCTTGAGCCCTCCGGGCAGATAACCCGAGCGGTCGAGGGATGCCGAAGCGCATTCCTCCATCACCGAGTAGATGTGGAGCAGGCCGTGCCGGATCTCGTCCTCGTCACGCATCGACAGTTCGTTGGCGTGCATGATCTCGGCGATCGACAGGTCGTTCTCGCGGCAGCGTTGAAGCAGCTCGACACCGGAGTGGAAAGGATAGGGCAGCTCGTCGTCGTAGGACTCGAGTTCGGCATCGACGACAGAGTCCGCCACCGCGAACTCGGCACCGCCGCCGTCGTCACCAGCCTCGGCGGTCTTCTCTTTCTCGAGGAATTCGGTCTCCGAGGTCACGAATCCGCCGCCGACGGAGTAGTACGTTTCCTCGGCCAGCGTTTCCCCGGCGGCGTCATAGGCGGTCACGGTCATGGCATTCGTGTGGCGCGGCAGCACGGTCAGCGGTCGTTTGACCATGTCATCCTCGGTGAACGTGAGCTCGACGCCGTTGCCGGTCGAGTCGCCGAGGATGATCGTCCCGGTCTCGGACATCCGCGTCCGGCGGGCGGTGAGTTCATTGGCTTCGATGAGATCGGGTCGGCAGCCCTCGAGACCGATGAGGATGGCGTCGAAGGTCCCGTGGCCGGCGCCGGTGGCGGCCAGGGAGCCGAACACGTCGACGCGCAGATCCGCCACGGATCCAAGTGTTTCCCCGAGGAGGTCGATGAAGCTCGCGCCGGCACGCATCGGCCCGACGGTGTGGGAGCTCGACGGTCCGATGCCGACCGTGAAGAGGTCGAAGACACTCAATGGCATGGCAATCACTTCGTTTCTGATGAGATGACGACGGGGCCGACCGAACAGCCGTGCACTCACGTGCATGGCGTGCCGATGCCGACGATGTGTCGGCACCGACCTCGGCCGACCCCGCTTCAGGGTTTGTGTACTCC
The DNA here is from genome assembly GCF_000583215.1 of Brevibacterium sp. VCM10. Classification (NCBI taxonomy): domain Bacteria; kingdom Bacillati; phylum Actinomycetota; class Actinomycetes; order Micrococcales; family Brevibacteriaceae; genus Brevibacterium; species Brevibacterium sp. VCM10. Next base: position 34,705 of record NZ_JAJB01000032.1, on the reverse strand, counting down.
GCCCGGAGGCTGAGGCTCAGAGAGAGTTCGCCTCGGCGTAGGCGGCGGCGTCCATGACTTCGCCGACCTCGGTCACGGCGACCTCGAACAGCCAACCCTCGCCGTAGGGGTCGGAGTTGAGCAGTCCGGGTGAGTCCACGGCCGCCTCGTTGATGGTGACGACCTCGCCGGTCACCGGGGTGTAGAGATCGGACACGGACTTCGTGGACTCGACCTCGCCGCAGGTCTCACCTGCGGTGATGGTGTCGCCGACCTCGGGCAGGTCGACGTAGACGACCTCGCCGAGGGCATCGGCGGCGACGGCGGTGATGCCGACCTTGACGGTCTTGCCGACGAGCTCATCGGCCGCGCCGTCGACCCATTCGTGTTCGGCGGAGTAGGTGAAGTTCTGCGGGAGCGGGGGCAGCTGTGCCATCTGTCTTCCTTACTGTGACTGCCGGCAAGCGACGGTCACGACGTTGTTGTGCCGGATGGGACCAGTCTACGAGTCACCGGTCCCGTCCGGATGAACTTTGGGTGAGCCTCAGTGGGCCTGGCGCTTGTAGAACGGCAGTTCGACGACGGTGAAGTCGTGCGCCTTGCCGCGGATGTCCACGGTCACGGCGGTGCCCACCTCGGCGCGGTCCCGGTCGATGTAGGCCAGGGCGATCGGGTGGCCGAGCGTCGGTGAGGGCTGACCGGAGGTGACGGTGCCGACCTCGGCGCCGTCGATCGACACGGCGGCTCCGGAGCGGGCGGCACGGCGCCCCTCCGAACTCAGGCCGACGAGCACGCGCGGCGGTTCGGTCTCACCGAGTTTCGCCAGAGCCTCGCGGGCGAAGAACTCGTCCTTAGTCTTGAACCCGATCATCCGGCCCAGCCCCGCGTCGAACGGGGTGGTGTTCTCATCGAGTTCGTTGCCGTAGAGCGGCATCCCGGCTTCGAGCCGCAGCGAATCGCGCGCGGCCAGTCCACAGGGCACGAGTCCGTAGTCGGCGCCCGAGGTCACGAGCGTGTTCCACAGGCGGGTGGCGCCGATGTTCGGGACGTAGAGCTCGAACCCGTCCTCACCGGTGTATCCGGTGCGGGCGAGCATGAGGTCGATCCCTGCGATCGTCAGCGGCATCCACGCGTAGTACCCCAGTTCGCGCACCGCCCGACCGATGGTGATCTTCGCATCCCCCGCCGAGGTGGCTCCCCCGTTGGCATCGTCGGTGACCTGGGCCTTCGCCTGGTCGTCGGCACCGGTGCGGGGTCCGAATTCGCCGTGGCCGGACTCGTCGAGGGCGCGCAGGATGATCGCCTCCGAGTTCGGGCCCTGCACGGCGATGAGCGCGGTGGCATCGGACTCATCGGTCAGGTGCACATCTGAGCCGGGGGCGACGGTCTGCACGAACTGGTGCACGCGGTCCTTCAGCGCTGCGACCACAGTGGGTGTGTTCGAGGCGTTGGGGACGATGAGGAACTCTTCCTCACCGATGCGGTAGGTGATGAGGTCGTCGAGGAGGCCGCCGGCCTCGTTGACGATGACTCCGTACTTGGCCTTGCCGATCTTCATCTTCGAGTACTTCGCAACCAGTGCGTAGTCGAGGAAGGCGGCGGCGTCGGTTCCGCTGATGCGCACCTCACCCATATGCGAGAGGTCGAAGAGGCCGGCGGCCTCACGCACTGCACGGTGTTCGGCCAGTTCCGAACCGTACTTCAGCGGCATGTCCCACCCGCCGAAGTCGGTGAACGAGGCACCGAGCTCGGCGTGGATGCTGTGCAGTGGAGTCTCTTTGGGTGTGTTTCCGGTGGTGTCGGTCATCACTTGTCCTCTTCCTCGAACTCTTCGAAGGCCTCTGGCGGCGGGCAGGAGCACACCAGGTTGCGGTCGCCGTAGGCTCCGTCGATGCGGCTGACCGGCGGGAAGTACTTCGTGTGGCGCAGTCCGGGAACGGGGAACACCGCGGTCTCGCGGCTGTACTTGCCGTCCCAGTCGTCCATCACCACGGTCGCCGGGTGCGGCGCGAGGGCCAGCGGCGACTCTTCGTAGGTATACGAATTGCCGATCTCGTCGATCTCGGCGCGGATGGTGCGCATGGCCTCGATGAAGCGGTCGAGTTCGTCCTTGTCCTCGGACTCGGTGGGTTCGACCATGAGGGTGCCGGGCACAGGGAAGGCCAGGGTCGGGGCGTGGAAGCCGAAGTCGATCAGGCGCTTGCAGACGTCCTCGGCGGTGACTCCCGTCGCCGAGGTGATCGCGCGGAGGTCGAGGATCGTTTCGTGGCCGACGAGTCCGTTCTCACCCGAGTAGAGGATGGGGAAGACGTCGCCGAGCTTCTTCGCCAGGTAGTTCGCCCCCAGCAGGGCGGCCCGCGAGGCTTCGCGCAGTCCTTCGGCGCCCATGAGTTCGAGGTAGGCGAAGCTGATGGGCAGGACTCCTGCGGAGCCGAACATCGATGCGGAGATCGGCAGCTCCATGGCCTCCGGGTCGCCGGCGACGAGTTCCGGCAGCGTGGCATCGCCGGGCAGGTACGGGGCGAGGTGTTCGCGCACCGCGACGGGGCCGACTCCGGGTCCGCCTCCTCCGTGGGGGATGCAGAAGGTCTTGTGCAGGTTGAGGTGGGAGACGTCACCGCCGAATTCGCCGGGCTTGGCGAGTCCGACCATGGCGTTGAGGTTCGCACCGTCGACGTAGACCTGGCCGCCGGCGGCGTGGACCTTGTCGCAGACCTCGCGGATCTGCGGTTCGAACACACCGTGGGTCGACGGGTAGGTGATCATGATGCCGGCGATCGCACCTTCGTGCTTGGCGATCTTCGCATCGAGGTCGTTCATGTCCACGGATCCGTCATCGGCGGTGCCGACGACCTGGACCTGGAGTCCGGCGAGCACTGCTGAGGCGGCGTTCGTACCGTGAGCGGACTGCGGGATGAGCACGACGGTGCGGGCGTCGTCGCCGTTCGCCACGTGATAAGCGCGGATGGCGAGCAGTCCGGCCAGCTCACCCTGCGAGCCGGCGTTGGGCTGCAGGGACACGCGGTCGTAGCCGGTGACCTCGGTCAGCGAGTCCTCGAGGCGGCCGATGAGTGCGCGCCAGCCCTGGGTCTGCTCGGCCGGGGCGAAGGGGTGGATGGAGGCGAATTCCGGCCAGGTGATGGGTTCCATCTCGGCGGCGGCGTTGAGCTTCATCGTGCACGAGCCCAGCGGAATCATCGTCCGGTCGAGTGCGAGGTCACGGTCGGCCAGGGTGCGCAGGTAGCGCATCATCGAGGTCTCGGAGCCGTGGGCGCTGAAGACGGGGTGGGTGAGGAATTCGGTGTCCCGGTGGAACTTCGCATCGTATGCGGGCTCCGGCACGGCGTTGGCTCCGAAGGTCCCCGCCGAGGCGGCTTCGAAGTCGTCCGCGTCGACCCGGGCGATGATGCCGAGGGCTTCGAGCAGACCGTTGGCATCGGCGACGGTGTGGGGTTCGCCGAAGGAGACGCCGACGGTGGTGTCGTCGATGACGCGGATGTTGAATCCGGCCTGGTCGGCGACGTAGCGGGCGGCTTCGGCATCGGCGACGCGCAGTGCGACGGTGTCGAAGAAATCCCAGGTGAGAACCTCGGCGCCGGGAGCTGTGTCCGCGGCACCGGCGAACGCGTGCGCGAGGCGGTGGACGCGGGAGGCGATGCGGGTCAGGCCGATGGGGCCGTGGTAGACGGCGTACATGGAGGCGACGTTGGCGAGCAGCGCCTGCGCGGTGCAGATGTTCGATGTCGCCTTCTGGCGGCGGATGTGCTGTTCGCGGGTCTGCAGGGCCAAGCGGTAGCCGGGCTTGCCCTGGGCATCCTTGGACACTCCGACGAGGCGGCCGGGCAGCTGACGCTGGAGTCCGGACTTCACGGCCATGAAACCGGCGTGGGGGCCGCCGAAGAACAGGGGCACACCGAAGCGCTGGGCCGAGCCGACGGCGATGTCCGCACCTTGGGAGGCGCAGTCCTTGAGCAGGGTCAGGGCCAGCAGGTCGGCGTCGAAGGTCACGAGCGCCCCGCGGTCATGCGCGCCGTCGACGGCCTCGGTGAAGTCGCGGATGGCGCCGGTGGTGCCGGGCTGGGCGCAGACGATGCCGAAGATGTCTTCGCCGACGAGTCCTTCGGCGAGGTCGGCGACGGTGACGCGGAAGTCCATGGCCTTGGCACGGGCGCGGACGACGGCGATGGTCTGCGGGTGGAGTTCGGAGTCGAGGACGACGGTTGTCCCCTTCTTCACGGCGCGACGCATGAGCAGGACCGCCTCGGCGACGGCTGTGGCTTCATCGAGGAGGGAGGCATTGGCGATGTCGAGGCCGGTGAGGTCCTGGACGACCTGCTGGAAGTTCAGCAGCGCTTCGAGTCGGCCCTGGGAGATCTCGGGCTGGTAGGGGGTGTAGGCGGTGTACCAGGCGGGGTTCTCGACCAGGTTGCGGCGGATGACGGCCGGGGTGATGGTGTCGTAGTAGCCCTGGCCGATGAGCTGGGTGCGCATGACGTTCTGTGAGGCGAGATCGCGCAGATCGTTCAGCACGTCGAATTCGGAGCGGCCCGCGGCCAGGTTGAGTTCGTCGTTCTGGATGGATTCCGGGACGGCAGCGGATGAGAGTGCTTCCAGGGAGTCATAGCCGAGTTCGGCGAGCATGGCCCGGGCGTCGTCGGCGCGGGGGCCGATGTGGCGGTCGGAGAAGGGGCGCGCGGTGTCCCCTGTTGCCTGCGTCGTATGGGCGAGTGAACTGGTCAATTGCCGTCCTAGGGTCGGTGTCGCGTCCACCGATGGGAGGACGCAGCGTTCGCTGAGTGTCCTCCCCGATCTGTCGGACCGGAGTCCTTCAGATATGCCTGCAATCGGTGGTACTGGGCCTGAGAGTTTCCCGGGGAGGGAATTGCACCTACGGCGCTGCTCGGTGTCCGGCTCGATTCGGCCTGACAGCGGCAGCTCTCCCACGTCTTGTCTTAGCGGCGTATGAAGTTATGTGCACAGCCAAGTGGGCCTCGGTGGCCCCGGCTGAGACTGCGCCTCCGATTCTAGTGAATGAAATCACCCCCGACAAACCTCCTGCTGGCCCTCTCGCCGTGACCGCTCGTCGGACCGCTGCGAGGCCCAGCTCCCCGCGGCAGCTCTCCTGTGACTCTGATGCAGAAATAGGTCGCTATCGGATACTCTGCTTGCTCAGAAGTATCCGATAGCGACCCATATTCTGTGCGGTCAGTTCAGGATCGCCCTCCCCGAGGCGGCGCTCCCGTCCCGCTGCGATGTTCAGATCGCGTTGAGGTCTTTGCCCTTGGTCTCGGGCAGCTTGACCACGGCGACGATCGTTGCCAGGCAGAGCAGGACCACCCAGCCGCTGGAGAGCCAGCTGAGGTCAAGCGAGTTGAACAGTCCGTTGAGATACGGTGCCGTTCCACCGAACACAGCCACAGAGACTGAGTATGCAAACCCGATTCCTTGGGTGCGGACCTTCGTCGGGAAGGCCTCGGACAGGACTGCCGACAGCAAGGCTCCTGCCATCGAGACCACGAGCAGTGCCAGCGTCGACGCAACGAACAACGTCCAGCCGGTGTCCGTGATCATGCCCATGAGCGGATACTGCAGGATCGCCATGAGCACTCCGAATCCGATGAGCACCGGCCGACGACCGATCCGGTCGGAGAGGAATCCCCAGAAGGGCAGCGACGCGAGTGCGATGATCTGCGCACCGACGGTCGCCCAGTAGGCGGTCTGCGCATCCATACCGCGCTCGGTGATCGCCAAGGTCGACGCGTACGACGTCCAGGTGTAGTGAGCCGCAGTGATACCCGAGGTCATGAGCACGACGAGGACGATCGCACGAGCCACACGGCCGCGATCCAGCGGGGTCGGGTCGACAACGTCTTCCGCTTCATCGGATTCGAAGACATCGCTTTCGACCATTCCGCGCCGCATCCACAGCGCAACGAGCGCGAGCAGACCGCCGAGCGCGAACGGAATCCTCCATGCCCAATCGGAAACCGCCGCCTCGGAGAAGACATTCGTGATTACGCCCCCGATCGTGTAGGCGACCACCGAACCGCCGAAGATGGCGACGAAGACGATGGAGCCCCAGAAACCGCGTCTGTGGGCCGGAGCGATCTCAGCGATATAGGAGTTCGCCGTTGCCGACTCTCCGCCGTGGGCGAAGCCCTGTGCCACTCGGATGAGGAGGAGGATCAGTGAGGCGAAGACGCCGATCTGTCCGTAGGTGGGCAGGACGGCGATGAGGAACGAACCGCCTGCCATGATGAGCATCGTGACGATGAGAACGAACTTGCGCCCCTTCACATCGGCGATCTTGCCGAACACGATGCCGCCCAGGGGTCTCATGAGGAACCCTACAGCGAAGACGCCGAGGGTTGCGAGGACGGAGGAGACCGGGTCCTCACTGTTGAACATGGCGGCCGCGATGAACGGCGTGAACACCGCGTAGGCGCTCCACTCGTACCATTCGAGGATATTGCCGATGGTGCTCGCAACGACGGATCGCCGTTTCAGCTGCAGAGGCACCTTTGTCTCTGCGATCGTGTCGGTCATGGCTTCCTTTCCACTGCTTTGTTGGAGGTGGTAGTGCTGTATATCTCTGGGATGGTGCTCGGTGGTGCGGATACTCCTATCTCGCTCGCCGTCACACGACGGTGGCGGCGATGGCTTCGGCGGCTGCGAAAAGTTCGGGGACCCCGGTCTCGAGGCTGCCGGTGAAGTCACCGGCCGACGGCGCCTCTCCGTTGAGCCATCTGGTGTAGATGGCTTCGCTGAAGATCGCGGCCTTCCACAGCGCGAAGGCCTCGTACCAGGGCAACACGGACAGATCGAGGGCCGTCTTCCGCTGGTAGCGCTCGGCGAGTTCGGAACGGGTGAGGAACCCCTCCCCCGCCGTGACCGGGGTGAGGTCCATGACCGTGCGCGGATGCTCGCGGTCGGTGTAGGTGACGAGGAAGTAGCCGAGGTCGGCGAGCGGATCGCCCAGGGTCGACATCTCCCAGTCGAGGATCGCTGCGACCTCGACCGGCGTCGAGGACGCGATCATCGCGTTGCCGGCACGGTAGTCGCCATGGACGACCGCGTGACGCTGAGTGGCCGGAATGTTCGCGGCCAACCACCCACCGAGGCGGCTGACCTGGGGCAGCGACCGTTGAGTGTTCTTCTCCCAGAGGGAGGCGAACAGCTTCACCTGGCGCTCCAGGTATCCGTCCGGTCGACCAAGCGCGGCTACTTCGGGAACGGTGACGTCGACCGAGTGGAGGTCGACGAGGCGGTCGACGAGGGCTTCGCTCAGAGCTCGCCGGTCGGCCGCCTCGGCGAGGAAATCGGGCAGGGTGTCGGTGACCACGGTGCCCGGCACGAAATCCATGATGTAGAAGGGCACACCGAGCACGGACTCGTCCTCGCAGACATGGAGGATGGTCGGCACGGCCACGCCTTGGGCGCCGAGGACCTTCTGGATCTTCGCCTCGCGGACCATGTCGTGGGTCGATTTCGGGATAGGGGGGCGCGGCCCACGGCGCAGCACCACGTCGATGTCGTCGCGGCGGATGCGGAAAGTCACGTTCGACTGGCCCTCGCCAATGCGGTCCCAGCGGACGGGGCCGGAGCCCAGCCCGTGTTCGTCGAGGTAGTCGGTGATGACGTCGACGATGAGCAGCGGCGGAGTGGTCAGGGCGCGCGCCTCGGCGGCGGTGTCGACGACGTCGACGAGCTTCTCGGTCACCGGGCCTCCCCCACGATGTCGAGGCGGGGAGCTCCCGCAGCGACTTCCTTGCGCCGCTTCGATGAGGCACGACGGGAGATCGCGAACTTGTGCGTCTCGGTGGCGCCGTCGTAGATGCGGAACGGGCGGACGTCGTTGAGGTACTGGATCAGCGGCAGCTGGTCGGAGACTCCGTCCCCGCCGGTGATCTGGATGGCGCGGTCGATGACACGGTAGACGGCTTCGGAGCAGTAGACCTTCGCGATCGACGATCGCGAGTTCGCTTCCTTCGCATCGGTGGCGAGCACCTCGGAAGTCTTCGTGATCATCGCGTCCGAGGTCTCGATGTCGATGACCGACTGCGCGATGAGCTCCTGGGCGAGCCCCTGACGTGCCAGGATGTCGCCGAAGGCCTCACGGTGCTCGGCACGGTCGAGTGCCGTGTCCAGTGCGCGGCGGGCCAGCCCCAACCACCGCATGCAGTGCGTGAGTCGGGCGGGGGCCAGGCGGACCTGAGCGTAGGCGAATCCCTTGCCGGGTTCGCCGAGGATCGCCGAGGCGGGGACGCGAACGTCGTCGAAGTGGACGTAGGGGTGGCCGCCGGCGATCGTGCGGTCGACTGTGTGGATCGGCCGTCCGACGCTGACGCCCGGGGTGTCCTTGGGTACGAGGAACATCGTGGCGGCCTGGCCCTTGCGGGCCTGGGCCGAGCCGGAGCCATCTGTTGTCGCGGCCGTCTCTTCGGGGTCGGTGGCGGCCATGACGATGAAGAAGCTGCACAGTTCGGCGCCGGAGATGAAGCGCTTGTCTCCGTTGATGACCCAGTCGTCGCCGTCCTTGACCGCGCGGGTCGCCAGCGCCGACGGGTCGGAGCCGGTGCCCGGATGTGGTTCGGTCATGGCGAACGACGAGCGGACGTCGCCGGCGGCCAGCGGGGCGAGGAACCGCTCCTTCTGCTCCTGCGTGGCGATCTGGGCGAGCATGTGCATATTGCCCTCATCGGGTGCCATGCAGTTGAGAACGGCGGGCCCGATCGGCGAGTATCCTGCCTCCTGGAACACCGGGGACCAGAATTCGATCGGCACGCCCTGGCCGCCCCACTCGGTGGGCACGTGTGGAGCGAAGACTCCGGCCTCCTTGGCTTTGCCCTTGAGGTCGGTCAGGACCGCTTCGTCGAGGTAGTCTCCGGGATGGGGCTCGGCGGGCATGACCACGTCGCGGATGAAGGTGCGTGTGCGCTGGCGCAGCTCTTCGACGTCTGCTGGAATGTGGCTCATGCTGTGCCTCCTGCTGTGATGAGTCCGCCGTCGGCGGTGAGGATCTGGGCGGTGATCCAGTCGGAGTCGGACGACGTAAGGTAGGCCGCAGCTGCGCCGATGTCCTCGGGAGTGCCGAGCCGGCCGGCCGGATAGGCGGCGGTGACTTCGGCTTCTCTGCCTTCGTAGAGCGCGGTGGCGAACCGGGTCTTGACGACAGCAGGGGCGATTCCGTTGACGCGGATATCGGGTCCGAGTTCGACGGCGAGGGTCTTCACGAGGTGGGCCACGGCGGCCTTCGAGACGCCGTACATGCCGATGCCTTCGCTGGGGTTCTGTCCGGCGACCGAGGAGATGGACAGGATCCGACCCTTGTTCTCCCGGAACTTCAGTCCCTCGTGATGGACGGCCCCCTGGATCCAGGCCAGAGTGCCGAGGACGTTGACTTCGAGGATCTTGCGGGCGGCATCGAGCTCGATGTCGACAGTGTCACCGTAGACCGGGTTGATGCCGACGTTCGTGACGAGCACGTCGAGGCGACCGTACTTCCTCGCGATAGTGTCGAAGACTTCGTCGCGGTGAGTCGGATCATCGGCCTTGCCGGCGATGCCGATCGCAGTGTCCTCGGGGAATTCGGCGACGGTCTCGGCCAGCGGTTCGGGCTTGCGTGCGGTGAGGACGACGGTGGCGCCTTCGGCCTGCAGTCTCCGGGCGATGCCGAGGCCGATTCCGCGGCTCGATCCCGTGACGAGGGCGACCTGACCCTCGAAACGGCGTCCGAACGATGCTTCGCTCATGTGTTTCTCCTGTGTTGCGTTGTGGTCTGTGGATCTGACCGCCTCGGTGACGGCGGGATCAGGATTCGGTCGGGGTCGCCTCGGTGCCGGCTTCGCGGAGCATCCTCCGCTGGATCTTGCCGGTGTGAGTCTTGGGCAGGTCGGTCATGACGTGGACGATGCGCGGGTACTTGTAGGCGGCGAGCCGCTCCTTCGCGAACGTGATGAGCTCTTCGGGGCTCGCCTGCTGCCCGGCACGCAGGGAGACGTAGGCGACGACGGTCTCGCCGCGGTAGTCGTCGGGCTGGCCGACGACGGCGGCTTCGAGCACGGCAGGGTGCTCGTAGAGCACGTCTTCGACCTCGCGCGGCCACACTTTGTACCCGGAGGCGTTGATCTGGTCCTTGATCCGGTCGACGAGGTAGATCCAGCCGGCTGCGTCCATGACTCCGACGTCGCCGGTGCGCAGCCAGCCATCGTCGAAGGCCGTCTTGTTTGCCTCGGGTTTGCCGAGGTAGCCGGGCGTGATCTGAGGCCCGCGCAGCTCGAGTTCACCGGCGGTGGAATCGGTGATGACGGTTCCGTCGGCGACGTCGACGATGCGGGCTTCGAGTCCGGGGAACGGCACGCCGATGGCCAGGGTGTCGGTAGCCGGGTCGACGGGTGCCTCGGTGTCGGGCGGGACTCCGATGACCGCCGAGGCGGTTTCAGTCATTCCGTAGATGTTGTGGATGTAATGGCCGAACCGCTTCCGGAACCGCTCGACCGTGGCCGGCGGCACGGGGGCTCCACCGGAGTAGAGGTAGCGGATGCTCTGCAGGTCCTCGGCTGTGGCCGATTCGTGTTCGAGCAGGGCGTTATAGACGGTGATCGAGCCGATGGTCACCGTGACCTTGTCGTCGCGGATCGCGGAGACGATCTTGTCCGCATTGACGCGGCCGAGGAAGTCGAGCGTGATTGGGAAGATCAGGGAGGTCGCCGCGCATGCGACGGCTCCGGTGATGTGGAAGAGCGGGGCGATGGCGAGCATGACGTCGCCTTCGCCGAGACTCATCCACGCTCCGTACGACCGGGCCACGGCGAGCACATTGCGGTGGGTGCCGACGGCGCCTTTGGCCGGCCCGGTCGTGCCCGAAGTGTAGGTGAGCAGTGCGGCGTCATCGAGGCCGGGCAGCAGTTCGGTGCGGTGACTGGGATCGTCGCTGCGGTAGCAGTCGAGGAAGGGACCCCACGCGTCGACGGCGATCCCGGACTCGGCCGGGGTCGCCTCGGCGAGGGTGGCCTCTGACTCACGGGAGGCTGCGGCCTTGGCATCGCCGGTGAAGTCAGCAGGGTCGCGGTCGTATTCGTCGTCATCGGTGGTGAGCACCCAGGTCAGAGAACTGCCGATCAGTGTCTCGCGAACCTGACCGAGGTCTGCTTCGTCGCAGATGATCGCCGAGGCGGCCGAATCGTCGATGAGCGCGCGCAGTTCGCGGCCGCGGTACATGGGGTTGAGGACGAGGGGGACGACGCCGATCTTCCAGGCCGCGAGCAGTGCCACGGCGAACTGCGGGACGTTCTGGAGGTAGACGCCGACGATGTTCGACTTCTGCAGGCCACGGGAGCGGAACCCGGCGGCGAGCGCCTCGGCTTCACGGTCGATATCGGCGGTGGTGAACCTGCGGCCGCGATAGGTCACGGCGGTCTGACCTGGGGCCGCTTCGACGCGGGCATTCCACGCATGGGCAGTGGACTCGTCGTGGATATCCGGCGCCTCGCCTACTCCGGCGGGGTAGAGCCGCGTCCACACGTGCTGCGTAGCGGTGGAGGTGTTGTCGGCTGCCATCTAACTGTCGCCCTTCATCGTGTCGTGACCGGAACATCTCTGTTTCGGCCGACCGAGCGCTCGCTCGGTTAGTTCTGTATCGTAGGTCACACGATGGTCGGGTGCAAGGGCGGCCGGGCATGAATGTCGACCGTTCGAGCAGCAAAGCGATCGGGCTCAGAGATGGAGGGACGTTTCGTGGGTCGAATAAAGCCGCCGAGGGGGGCGAATGGAACCGCGGGGTCCGAATGGCCGTAGATTAGGGATGAGAAGACAGTGAGACGGAGCAGGCAGGAACCACTCGTGAGCAATGCAACCATGACGAACTGGCGGGACTACGACGCCCCGCTGCTGTCGCCGATCCTTCAGTCCGCTCTCAACAGCTTCGTCACGGGCGGATTCCACGGCACGAGTATCCGCCAGCTGGCTGGCGAGGCCGGGCTGTCAGTGCCCGGTCTCTATCACCACTTCGCGTCGAAGCATGCGATCCTCGCCGAGATCGACCGGCTGGCGATGGAGGATCTGTGGCAGCGCAGCGTCGCGGCACTCGCCGACGGCGGGCAGGAGCCGGTGGCACGATTCGACAGACTCATCGAATGCCTGCTGCTCTTCCACGCGCACCAGTCCGATCTCGCCTTCATCGCCTTCAGCGAGATCCGCAGCCTGCAGGGCCAGCACCGGGATGCTCATATCGCTGCTCGTGACCGGCAGCAGAAACTCCTCGACGAGGTGGTCGAGGAGTGCGTTGCCGACGGCAGCTTCACCACGGAGTTCCCGCGGGATGCCTCACGCGCGATCACGACGATCTGCACGGGCGTCTCGCAGTGGTACCGGGCCGGCGGTGAGCTTGATCCTGCTGGCGTAGCCGAACGCTATGGCGAGATCTGCGCCCATGCCGCCGGCCTTCCGGTGAGGTAGCGCGTGCCCCTCAGGCGCTGCCGCCGGCGGTGACGACTCCCCCATCGGCGGTGAGCACCTGCGCGGTGATCCAGTCGGCGTCCTCCGACGCCAGATAGGCGACGGCACCGGCAATGTCCTCAGGAGTGCCGAGGCGCTTGACCGGGTAAGCGGAGGCGACCTCCTCTTCCCTGCCCTCGTAGAGCGCGGTGGCGAACTTCGTCTTGACCACTGCCGGGGCGACGGCGTTGACACGGATGTCGGGACCGAGCTCGACGGCGAGGGTCTTTGTCAGGTGCGAGACCGCCGCCTTCGAGATTCCGTAGAAGCCGATGCCCTCGCTCGGCACCTGCCCGGCCACCGAGGAGATCGCCACCACCCGTCCCCTGTTCTCGCGGAAATTCAGGCCTTGATGACGGACGGCGTCCTGCACCCAGGCCAGCGTGCCGAGCACATTGACGTCGAAGATCTTTCGCGCGGCGTCGAGCTCCATGTCGACGAGCGGACCGTAGACCGGGTTGATTCCGGCGTTGGCCACGAGCACATCGAGGCGACCGAACTTCTCAGCGATCGTGTCGAACACCTCTGCCCGATGAGCCGGGTCGTCGGCCTTGCCGGCGATGCCGATCGCCGTGCCCTCGGGGAACTCCGCGACTGCCTCGCCCAGTGCTTCGGGCTTGCGCGCGGTGAGGATGACGGTGGCCCCCTCGGCCTGCAGACGATGCGCGATTCCGAGCCCGATACCGCGGCTGGCACCGGTGATGACGGCGACCTGGCCGTCGAAACGACGACCGGATTTCGGTTCCGCCGAGGCGGCTGTCGGCTGTGCTGCTGAGGTGCTGTCTGACATTGATGAACTCCAGTGTTCGTGCAGTGACATGGTCATTCGGCGCTGACCTGGCGAGTCGCCGTGAAGCGAGCGTTCGTTCAGCGATCAGTTCTCATCGTAGGCACAGCCGTCGGAGGAAGACAAGGACTCCGGCACCAAGCGAGCGCACTGGACGAGAATGGAGTCATGAATCATCTCGAGTTCCATCTCGACCTCGGCCCGGCCGCACAATTCCCACTCGCCCGCGAGGCGGTCTTCTCGTGGGCGCTGCAGGAGCTCGCCGGCGTCGTCGTCCGCCCGTCTCGCCGGGTGGTCGAGGGCCAGATCGTCGCTCTGCGACTCAATCCCGGATGGCCGGCCTCGCCGAGGCGGCTGCGCGGTCACGATCTGCTCGTGCCCGTGGGTTCGTGCGTCGTGACCCGGGCGATCGATGAGGCAGATCGCGCCGGATTCACCTATCGCACCCTGCCGGGTCACCTCGAGGACGGAGAGGAGACCTTCCTCGTCTCCATCGGCACCGACGGTCGACTGGCCGTGACCATCACCGCTGACTCCGTTCCCGCGCATCCGCTGCTTCGCCTGGGCGCTCCGGTGACGGTGGCCGGACAGGAGATGATGGCCAGGCGGTATGCCGAGGGCCTGAAACGGCAGCTCAGCGCCGCCGGCAGCAGACGTCACGGCCGCGCCCTCGCCTTGGCCTCGGCCATCTCGTCCCCCGCCTCATCGCCCACACCGCGCACCTGAACAACTCGGACATCGCCCAACCCGCGAGCCGGGGACCACGGGGAGTCGACCTCACCTGGTGCCGTCAGGTCTCGTGCAGCTCGGCTCCCCCGAGGCGGCCGCCGCCTCGACGAATGGAACGCCCAGCAGTGAGCACGTCCGGCAGTCGCCGGCGTCCGAAGTCGAACTGAACGGCGGCAGCATCTGGCCGCAGTACCCGTCGGCCATGCGTCCAGCAGCGATCCGATACCTCTTCAGTCATGAATGCATGTACATTATTGACTGATTCGATATATGGTGGGATGGACCATACGCGCACCCTGCGTGCTCGAGACAGGGCGCTCAAGACAGCGTGCGCGAGCCGGGCGTTCCGAGCCCGGCAGCATGCGGCAGCGCCGCCGGCCCGACGAGAGGGAGACATTCGACGATGAAGCAGTCGACCACTTCTGAACACCACGACAGCTGCCCTGGCCACGACCACCACCGGTCGCCTGCCCATGACCGCCTCGAGGAGTTCCTCCCGCGCGCGGGTTCAGGTCCGCTGTCGGGGCAGATCATCGTCGACTTCTCCCGTGTCCTCGCCGGCCCATACTCGACGATGATGCTCGCCGATCTCGGGGCTACCGTCATCAAGGTCGAAGGACCGAAGGGCGATGACACTCGACATTGGGCACCACCGGTGCGCGACGAGGATGCCACCTACTATCTGTCGATCAACCGCAACAAATACGACCTCGTCCTCGACTTCACCGACCCCGATGACCTCGCCACCGCGCAGAAGCTCGCGGCGCAGGCCGATATCGTCGTCGAGAACTTCAAACCGGGCGGGCTGGCGAAGTACGACCTCGACTACGACAGCGTCGCCGCGACCAACCCGGCAGTCATCTATGCCTCGGTGACCGGATTCGGACGTGAGAACCCGCTGCCCGGATATGACCTCCTCGTGCAGGCGCTGTCCGGGTTCATGTCGGTCACCGGCAGCCCCGACGGCTCGCCGTACCGCGCCGGAGTCGCCGTCTTCGACGTCATGACCGGCCTGCACACGACGATCGGCGTCCTCGCCGCGATCCAGCACCGCACGCTCACCGGCGAGGGCCAGCTCGTCGAAACCAACCTCATGTCCTCGGCGATGTCCGGCCTGGCCAACCAGACCGGCGCCTACGCCGCCGCAGGCGTGAATCCGACCCGGATGGGCAACGCCCACCCGAGCCTCTACCCCTACCAGCCGATGGCCACGCAGTCCGGTGAGATCATCGTCGCCGCCGCCAATGACGGCCAGTTCCGGATCCTCGCCGAGGTGGTCGGACGACCCGATTGGTGCGACGACGAACGATTCGCCCAGGCAAAGAACCGCAACGCAAACCGCGACGCCCTGGAGCCCGAACTTCTCGAGGCCCTGCAGGCCCACACCGCCCACGAATGGTTCGACAAGCTCTCGGCCGCCGGCCTGCCCTGTGCACCGATCAACACGATCGCCGAAGGGGTCGACCACGCCACGGGCCTCGGCCTGTCACCGGTCGTGGACACCGGCAGCGGCGAGCGCATCATCCCGACCATCCGCAACCCGATCACCTTGTCGAGGTCGCAGGTCGCCTACGACCTCGCTCCCCCGGAGCTCGGAGCCGACTCCGATCGGGTCCGTGCCTGGCTCGACAGCCTCTGAACCGTTCACCACAGACGAAGGAGATCCAACAATGGACAACACGGAACTCGACGACATCCTGTCAGCCGTCCGCGAGTTCGTCCGCGAGAAAGTCGTTCCGCTCGAGACCGAGGTCGAAGACGAGGATGCCTTCCCCGAAGCCATCATCAGGGAATCCGCCGAGATGGGCCTCTTCGGCTGGGCCCTGCCAGAGGAGTACGGCGGGCTCGGGCTCAACGCCGAACAGGACGCGCTGCTCGCCATGGAACTCGGCTACACGACCCCGTCCTTCCGGTCCCTGTTCGGCACGAACAACGGCATCGCCGGGCAGGTGCTCGTCAACTACGGCACCGACGAGCAGAAGTCCGACTGGCTGCCCCGTCTGGCCTCCGGCGAGGTCGTCGCGTCCTTTGCGCTGACCGAATCCGAGGCCGGTTCGGACCCCTCGGGCCTGCGGACCAAAGCCGAACGCGTCGGCGACGACTACATCATCAACGGCTCCAAACGGTTCATCACCAACGCCGAGGCCTCCGATGTGCTCATGGTCTTCGCCCGCACCGATCCGAACGCCACCGGTTCGAAGGGCATCTCGGTCTACCTCGTGCCCACGAAGTCCGAAGGCGTGACCGTCGGCCCACACGATCACAAGATGGGTCAGGCCGGTGCCTGGACCTCGGAGATCTTCTTCGACGACGTGCGCGTGCCTGCCGCCAACCTCATCGGCGACGAGGAGGAGAAGGGCTTCTACGCGGCCATGGCCTCGCTCAACAAGGGCCGCCTGCACATCGCCGCGATCTGCGTCGGACAGTCGATCCGCATCCTCGACGAATCCGTGCGCTTCGCCGCCGAGGCGAAACAGGGCGGCGAGCCGATCGCCCGGTTCCAGCTCGTCCAGGCGATGCTCGCCGATATCTACACCGATGTCGCCGCCGCCAAGGCCCTCGTCCTCTCGGCCGCACAGCGCTGGGACGCCGAGACCGATCGCAAGCTGGGTCCCTCCTCGGCGAAGCTCTTCGCCTCCGAAGCACTGGCCCGAATCGCCGACAAGGGCGTGCAGATCCAGGGCGGCATGGGCTACATGCGCGAGTCCGCGGTCGAACGCTTCTACCGCCACGCACGCCTCTTCCGCATCTACGAAGGCACCTCCGAGGTCCAGCGCGTCGTCGTCGCCAAGCAGCTGCTGGGTGGCGCGCACAAACCGCAGTTCAACCTCTGAGCTGCACGGACCGTATTCTGCACGACCAATGACACGGACCGCCTCGGCGAGGTCCGGCCCCGCCCTGGTCACCCACGACCGCCTGGTCACCCACGACCGCCTGGTCACCCACGACCGCCTGGTCATCCACGAACGAAAGGAATCACCATGACCGACACCACCGCAGCGAACACCGGTATCACCGTCACCGAAACCGGCGGAGTCACCGCCATCCCCGGCCTGCTTGCCGACAAGGTCGCCGTCGTCACCGGCGGAGCCCAGGGGCTCGGCCTGGCGATGGCCCGCAGCCTCGTCGACTCCGGAGCGAAGGTCGTCCTCGCCGATATGAATGAGGAGAGCCTGCAGGCGGCCGTGATCGAACTCGGCGGAGACGGCGTCGCCACCGGCGCCGTGTGCAACGTCTCTGACCTCGAGGCCGTCGAGAAGCTCGCGAAGGCGGCCACGACCGCATTCGGCGGTATCGACATCTGGGTCAACAACGCCGGCATCACCCGCGATGCGACGATCCGGAAGATGACCGAGCAGCAGTTCGACGACGTCATCTCCGTGCACCTGCGCGGCACATGGAACGGACTCAAGGTCGCGACCGCGCTCATGCGCGAGCAGGACCGCGGCGGCTCGATCATCAACGTGTCCTCGATCAGCGGCAAGGTCGGCAACCCCGGACAGTCGAACTACTCCGCAGCGAAGGCGGGCATCGTCGGCATGACGAAGGCCGTGGCCAAGGAAGTCGCGTTCAAGGACATCCGCATCAACGCGATCCAGCCCGGCTTCATCAACACCGCCATGACCGCGGCCATGCCCCAGCACGCGATCGATTCGAAGCTCGCCGAGATCCCGCTCGGCCGCCCCGGCGAACCCGAAGAGGTCGCCTCCGTAGTGCTGTTCCTGGCCTCCGGCCTGTCGAGCTACCTCACCGGCACCGTCACCGAGATCTCCGGCGGTCGCAATATCTGATCCGGGGCATGTCGATTCGGAGGGAGAAGAATGATGATTTCGACCGAGGAAATCAACACTTCTCTCCCTCCGAATTCCTCGTGCAGCGGATGGGCCACCTCGGCGAAGGTCAGCTCTTCGCGGATCGCCGTCCGGGCAGGCGGACCACGCCGAAGGCGACCATGCCGATGAGCGGCAGCAGCGGCCAGATCCAGGTGACCCCGTGCTCGCTGACCATACCGGTATCGGCCATGATCGCCAGGCCCGCGCAGATGGCCGCCGAGGCGGCGATCGGCATCCACACGGGAGGGGCGGGACGATCGTCGGGAGCAGGCGTTTCGAACCGGCCGAAGATCGCCACGAGCACCCCGGTGATCGCCAGCAGAACCAGTGCCCACAGCGGACGGGTGAGCCACCAGATTCCGGTCAGCGGAGTCGGCAGCAGGGCATCGGCGTCGAGGCCGATGAGGACGTTGGCCAGGGCCGTCAGTGCGGTCAGATGCCAGAGGAACCAGGTCATGATGCGCTGGTTGACGAGCACCGTGAGAAACCACAGTCCCGGGCTGCGCAGCAGTTTCGCCAGTGGGCGCTGGAGCATGAGCACGATTCCGGCCTGAGCCATGCCGAGGAAGCCCATGGTCACACGGGTCGGGGCGGAATTCGAGATCGTGTCGGTGCCGGCGGTGATCATCGACACCGGATAAGGGCCGAAGCCGACGAGGAGCCCGAGCCCGACGGCGCCGATGACGAAGAGCAACAGGCAGCGTCTGATGCTGGAGAGTCGGCCGTCGAGCCAGGCATAGCCGAACTGATGGAAGCTCGCCCAGACGAGCAGGTAGTTCGGATAGCCGGCGAGAGTGCTCTCGGTGACAATGCTGATGAGGTCGATGATGCCGGCCAAGCCGATGCCGGCGATGATCGACCACCAGCCCCATCGCTCCCACAGGATCAAACACGGCGGCGCGACGATGACGACGAGCAGATACGCGGCGAGGAACCAGGTCGGCACGAGTGCCATCTGGGAGGCCAGCTGGACCGAGGCGGGTTCGGCGCCGGCGGCCAGGGCGATGACGCAGGTGGCCAGCCAGACGAGCAGCAGCGGGATGAGCGGAAGCCCGAGGCGGCGCAGGCGCGCCCGCAGCCATTCGGCATAGCCGGTCTGCCGACGCCGGGCCGAACGCCAGGACAGCGCGTTGGAGTAGCCGCCGACGAGGAAGAAGATCGGCATCACCTGGAACACCCAGGTCAGAGGGTGCGTCCACCTGGCCTGGTCGAGCAATCCGTGAGGTTCGATGCCGTCGGTGGCGCTGACGGCGATGATCGTCCAATGGCCGAGCACGACGACGGTGATCGCCGCGGCGCGGAGGAAGTCGACCTCGCGGCTGCGAGAATCCGGGGTCGCCTCATCGACCTTGCGAGCCTGGGCCAGGAACGAGCGGGGCATGCGGGGATGTCCTTATCGGTTGGTCGGGGAACGGTGTGTGAGGGAACGGCCGGTGCGGGTCGCATCCATCGCCGAGGCAGCCGGCCGCCTCGGCGAGGTCAGGCGCGGTATCTGATTTCGCCGCCGACGACGGTGAGCGCGACTCGGGTGTCGCGGATCGCCTCGGCGTGGGCGAACAGGGCTTCTTCGGAATCGTAGCCGAGGAGGCTGTCGGTCGGCGTGCGCGAGCCGTTCAGGTCGCTCGACTGTGCGGCCGCCTCGGTGTTGAGGGCGTCGCTGCTCAGCCCTTCGGCGGTGCACGGATCGGTGTCGACGACGATGAAGTCGGCATCCATGCCCGGCGCCAGATATCCGCGCCGGTCCTCGAGGCCGGCGGCGAACGCCGGTCCCTGAGTGTGCAGACGGATGGCCTCGACGGCACTCAGGCGGCGGTGCGGCTGGAAGGTTGTGGATGACTCACCGGAGATGTCCGCCCTGGTCATCGCCGCATAGATCGCGGCGAAGGGGTTGGCGGGTTCGACGGGCCCGTCGGAGCCGAAGACGACGTGCGCGCCCGCCTTGAGCAGGTCCGGCCAGGCATAGGCGGCCAGCTGCGCGGACTCGTCGATGAGGTGGAGCAGGTGCAGATCGGAGATGCAGTGGCGTGGCTGCATGGACGCGAGCACCCCGAGCTCGGCGAATCGGGCGACGTCGGACGGTTGGATGAACTGGGCGTGTTCGACGCGGTGACGCAGGGGTCGGCCGAACTTCTCCTCCGCGGCCCGCGTGGTGCCTTGCAGTCGCTCATAGACGGCGAGCACATGGTGGTTCGCCTGGTCGCCGATGGCGTGGATGGCCACGGAGATGCCCGCCTCGGTGGCGATGTGCGCCTGATCGAAGAGCTCGTCCTCGGTCATCTGCGCGATGCCGAAGTTCTCGGTCTCGCCGTCGGTTTCGGGAAACGGCGAGGACATATGCGAGGTGTGCGAGCCGAGCGCCCCGTCGGAGAACAGCTTCAGCCCGCCGCACTGCAGCCAGTCGTCTCCGTCGCCGGTGTGCCAGCCGGTCTCGATCGCCCACGGCACCTCGGGTGAGCGGAGGAACAGGGTGACCCGCATGTCCTGTCGACCGGCTTCGTGCAGGTCGTTCCACCCCAGTGTCGCGGAGATGCCGTCGAAGTCATGGATCCCGGTCAGGCCCTGGGACAGGAAGAGTTCCTGCGTGGTGGCCAGCCGTTCGACCTGGTCCTCGCGGCTGGGTTCGGGGATGAAGCGGGCGACGAGGTCGGTGGCGTCTTCGCGTACCAGACCGGTGAGCTGGCCGTCGTCGTCGCGGACGAAGCTGCCGCCCGAGGGGTCATCGGTCGTGGAGTCGATTCCGGCGATCTCGAGGGCGTGGGCGTTGGCCCACAGAGTGTGCAGGTCGAGTGACCACATCGCCACGGGATGGTCGGGAACCTCGGCGTCGAGCAGCGTCCGGTCCGGATAGCTCGGATCCTCCCATTTGTTGAGGTCCCACCCGGAGCCGACCACCCACGTGCCCACCGGGAGGGAATCGGCACGTTCGCGGATGAGTGCGACCGCCTCGGCGAGCGATTTCGTCTGGGACAGATCGAGGTCAGTCAGGGAGTCGGCGTACATGATCGAGTGGATGTGACCGTCGACGAAACCGGGCAGGATGACCTGTCCGCCGCAGTCGATTTCGTCGATCTCGAGTCCGGGGATGACCGTGGTCGCACCGACCCCACCCGCCGAGGCGAGCGCCGCCGTCGTCGACGACTGCGCGGCGGCGATGTCGAGCAGTTCGGCCCGGGTGCCGATGGCCACGATGGTCTCCCCGTCGACGAGGATCGCGTCGGGGGCCGGCTGAGTGAGGTCGACGGTCGAGGTGGGAGCTGCGGCGGGGGTGTCTGAGTTCGATGCGCTCGGGTCGGAGGCGATCGACGCAGGGGTGCTCGAGGCGGGGGTGCTCAAGGCGGGGGCACTCGAGGCGGCTCGGGGTGCGAAAGTGCGCACCACGGCGTTGGAGAACAGACGCATGGACACCAGTTTAGAGCGGGTGCGGCGAAGTCGCTGAGTGGGCCGATCACCACCGCTTCCTTGCTACCTGGCGGCGGCCCAGATACCTCGCATGGTTGCTGCGCCGCCGTCGGGTAGTAATTGGTGGGCGAAGGTGAGGGCGCAGCCCGTCTTTTCTACGAGGAGTAGAATCGGGGTTATGACTCACTTCTTCAGCACCGATGACTCGCGGTTGGCGGCGAGCGCTCGGATCATCCTGCCCGCCGTCTGGCTCGGGCTCATCATCGGCATCTCACTCATCGAGGCGCCGCTGAAGTTCACGGCCCCGGGCATCACGATTCCGCTGGGGTTGGGCATCGGGCGGCTGGTGTTCGGCGTGATGAACTGGGTCGAGCTGGTCATCGCCGTGATCCTGCTGTGGGCCCTGCTCAAGTCGGGAGTCGACCGCGCCTACCGCGGTGTGGCCTGCGGTCTCATCGCGGTGCTCATCAACAAGGTCATCGTCATCCGACCGCTGCTCAACCAGCGCACCGATGCCGTGCTCGCCGGGGTCGATGACGGAGGTTCGGCCCTGCACCTGTTCTACATCGCCGCCGACGGGCTGCTCATCGTCGGACTCATCGCAGCACTCGTGCTCGCAGTGCGCCGTTGGGTGACGGTCCGCCCGGCCGTCGAGGCAGACGACAAATAGAGGAGGCCGCCGGGTCTGCTCAGACCGAAAGCGCAGCCGCCTTCCGCGTCCTCACTTTGGTTGAGGAAGGCCGCAAAAAGGATCCGGCGGTCACGAACATCAGCGCCGTTCTCTTCGAGTGGCCAATGGAGGCCGACGCAGGAATTGGCACTGAACGGCACCCCCACCGAGTGCCGAGGCGTCGTCACTCAGCGGCCTCCTCGGCGAATAATCGCTTTCTGATCAGATCATCGGTAAAAAAACTCGATGCACCACACAAAACTCGATACCCAACTGCACAAAACCCGGTGGTCAACAGCTCGCTGAGTTTGGTACCTGAAATCATGCTTCAAATCGGATGGAGTTCTGTCGACATGGAAGTTGATCCAGTCGAGGTCGCTGATCAATGCCGCAATTCGGCTGTGGTCTTTCACTCGGCACTCGCGGATCACCGAGTACACTCCGCGGCAGAGTCGAATAAGACAACAGTCCAACGCACTCTTGATCGTGTTGGAATAGATGCTGGCGGCACTGATTTCTTCGCGATAGATCGTATTCTTCATCTGGCGAGTATCGGCAACAGCGGCTCGAGTTCAGAAGCCCTTGCGCCAGGGTCGTGGACAACGTTTCGTCGTCCACAAGTCAACGACGGACGAGTCGAGTTCTTCTCCCCAGGCCGCTGATGAACGGCTCCGCACAACAGTTTCTGAGATCACGCACCTGCTGAGCACCGCTGCGATGGGTTCCGTCCGTCGGAACCGAATCTCGCACTGACTGTCTGGATTCTCGCAAGTCGCCGGACGAGCAGGTCTTCCACAGCGTCTGGTGCGCGGGTGAGAACTCAGTCCACGAATGTGCAAGTCCAGTAATCGCCTTTTGCGCCATCCGTGATCGACTTTCGTCCGAACCGTCATCGCCTTTTGATCCATGAATCGGGTTCGAACTCGATGGTTCGGTCAAAAGGCGATGAGCGCCCGAAAGTTGCCCAATGGGTGCCCCGGCCGCCCCGGGCACCCCCAGCCACCGCACGGACAGACCTCACAAACGGACAGCCGTTCCCACCGACAGGCCCGGACTCAGAAATACACCGCCAGCGGGCCTCGAGGGCCGTCGATGACGTCGACGGGAGTGTCGAACACCCGGGAGAGCACCTCGCCGGTCATGATCTCCTCGGGCGTGCCGAACTCGACCACCGCACCGTCTTTGACCGCACAGATGTGGTCGGCGTAGTGACCGGCGAAGTTGATGTCGTGGAGGACGATGACGATAGTCCTGCCCATCTCGGCCGCCGCCAGGCGCAGGTGCTGCATCATCTGCACCGATCGCTTCATGTCGAGATTGTTCAGCGGCTCATCGAGCAGCACGTAGTCGGTGTCCTGCGCCAGCACCATCGCCACATAGGCACGCTGCCGCTGCCCGCCGGAGAGCTCGTCGATGAACCGATTCTCCAGCTCACCGAGCTCGAGGAAGTCGATCGCCTGCGAGATGACCTCCTCATCGGCAGCCGTCAGGCGTCCCTTCGAATGCGGGAAGCGACCGAAGCCGACGAGCTGCCGAATCGTCAGCCGAGTGATGAAGTGGTTCTCCTGCCGCAGGATGGATACGATCTTCGCCAGGTCCTTGGACTTCGTCGAGCTGACGTCATAGCCGGCTACCGAGATCGCACCGGAATCGAGCCCGAGCAGCCGCCCGATCATCGTCAGCAGCGTCGACTTCCCCGCACCGTTCGGCCCGACCAGGGCGGTGACTCCCCCGGCAGGGATCTGCAGGTCGACGGGTCCGATCGAGACCTCGTCGTCGTAGGATTTGCGGACCGATTCGAGCGTGATCACAGGCGCCCCTTTCGCAGGATGACGAGCAGGAAGGCGCCGCCGCCGACGATCTCGATGATGATCGACACGACCCCCTCGGCGTAGAAGATGTTCTTCATGACGAAGTACGCCCCACCGAGGACGACGAACCCGAGGAGGGCGGCCATCGGGAAGAGACGCTTGTGGTCATAGGTGTCGGCGAACTGGTAGGCGAGCATCGCGACGAGGAAGCCGAGGAAGACCATCGGTCCGATCATCGACACGGACACCGCCATGAGGATGGAGACGAAGAAGAGGACTCTGATGAGCTCTCGCTTGTAGCTCAGCCCCAGGTTGCTCGTCATGTCCCGCCCCAGCGCCGTCACATTCAAGCGCGACGAGCTCAGGTACAGCCCGAGGCAGGCCAGCACACACAGCGGGATCGACACCGGCAGGTAGCTCGAATCCGAATTCGAGATCGACCCGAACAGGCGTGCGGAGAGGATGTCGAACTCGCTCGGCGTCAGCGTCCGCTGCATGAATGTCGCCACCGATCCGAGTCCGCCGCCGATGACCACGCCGATGAGCAACATGAGCGCCACCGAGGAATGCCGCCCCGACAGCAGCCACCCGTAGAGCGCCAGCGACAGCCCGACCATGAGAATGAGTTGGACGACGAAGGGCACGAGTCCCTTGAGCTCGACGATCGCCGTGACCCCGAAGAAGTACATCGCCGAGGTCTGGATCGCCACGTAGAGGGATTCGAATCCCATGATCGAGGGCGTGATGATCCGGTTGTTCGTCACCGTCTGGAAGGCGACCGTGCCGAACGACTGGCACAGCGCGACCAGGGCGATGACGACGAGGTTCGTCAGCCGCAGCTCCGCGATCAGCCAGAACCCCGGGTCCGTGATCGGCATCGGATTGTCCCAGGCCAGGATGCCCAGAGCGATCCCCGCCGAGGCGACCGACTGCACGATGATCATCGTCCAGTACCGCCGCACGGACTTCGCCGTCGGCAGCGGACCCGACGACCGCTGAGCGGGCGAAGACCCTCGCCGAGGCGGCCGAACGACCCGTGCGCCCGCACCGGAACGCTCCGTGCCGGTCGGGTCAGTGACAGTGGGACGATCTCGGTCGACCGCCTCGGTGCCGGTGGACCGATCCCCGCCGTTCACGACGGTGGCCGCGGTCGGGTCGGCCGCCTCGGTGCCGGTGTCGACCGGGGATTCGTCCTTCGCTCGCATCGGCACTCACCCGACCTTCCGCTGACGCAGCAGCAGGGCGACGAACACGGCCGCTCCGACGACGCCGAGGATGAGGGACACGGGCACTTCGAAGGGCATGACGATGATACGGCCGATGAGGTCGCAGATGGTGACGATCGCGATGCCGAGTAGGCACACCCACGGCAGATTCGAGCGCAGGTCGTCGCCGCGGATGAGCGAGACGATGTTGGGCACGATGAGGCCGAGGAACGGCAGGTTGCCGACGACGACGGTGACCACTCCGGTCGCAATCGCCACGAACACGGTGCCCAGCAACAGGATCTGGTTGTAGTTGAGGCCGACGTTGGTGGCGATCTCCTTGCCGAGTCCGGCCACGGTAAAGCGATCGGCGAGGACGAAGATGGCCACGACGACGGCCGCGACGATCCACAGGGTCTCGTACTGTCCGCGCAGGATCGAGGTGAAGCTGCCGGCGAACCAGATGCCCAGGGATTGGAGCATGTCCGTCTGCACTGCGATGAATGTCGAGACGGCACCGACGACGGCGCCGAGCATGATGCCGACGATGGGCACGATGAGCGAGGACTTCAAGGACACGCGGCGCAGGAAGACGAAGAAGACGAGGGTGCCGACGAACGCGGCGATGATCGCCCCGACCATCCGCGCCACGATCGAGGCATCGGGGTAGATGATGACGGTGAGCATGAGGCCCAAACCCGCCCATTCGGTGGTGCCGGTCGTCGTCGGTTCGACGAAGCGGTTCTGGGTCAGCAGCTGCATGACCAGTCCGCACATCGCCATGGCGGCACCGGCCAGGACGAGGGCGATCGTGCGCGGGATCCGCGTGATCTGGAACATCTCCGCCCCGCCGTCGCCGCCGAAGACGTCATAGACGCCGGTGAGCAGCGAGATCGCGAGGAGGATGGCGACCCCGAGGATGCCCAGCACAAGCGGCCATCCGAACAGGGGTGCCTTCGCCGAGGCGGCCCCACGTGGGGGCGAAACTTCCGTCCCAGCCGGGGACGGAATTTCCGTCCCACCCGGGGACGGATCCGCCGTCCCGGCTGGGGACGGGGCGACCGTTCCCTGTGGGGACTCAGCCGTCCGGCTGCGTCGGGCTTCGTTCCGACGGCGGGCCGCCTCGGCGAGGGTCATCACTTCTGGTCTTCGAGCTTGTCGGCGAAGTCGTTGAAGAATTCGGTGTAGGTCTGGATGCCTTCGTTGAGGTAGGTGTCCTCGGGGAAGTAGACGATCGCGTTGTCCTTGATCGCAGGGACATCCTTGAGCGCTTCGGAGTCTTCGAGAACTTCGGCGGCCGGGGCGGAGCCTTCGTCGCGGTCCTCTGGGGCGAAGGACGCGTCGCGGTCGAGGACGATCATGAGGTCGGGCTGCGACTTCGCGATGGCTTCGACGGAGATGTCGTCGCCCTGGTGGTCTTCACTGCCCTCGTCGACCTCGAGGGCCGGGTCGAGATCGAGGATGTCGAAGACGGGACCGACGGTGCGGCCGACCGATGGTGCTGCGTAGCCGATGTCGCCGGCCGAGGTGATCAGGCCCATCACCTTGTCGCTGTCGTCGTAGGCGGACTGAGCACGTTCGATTGAGGCGTCGAGGTCGTCGACGAGCGCCTTCGCCTCGTCCTGCTTGCCGAAGACCTCGCCGAGCACCTCGGTCTGGCGGCGCAGTTCGGCGTCGAAGTCCTCACCGTCGCGGGGATCGAGTTCGAGCACCGTCGCGTCGGGAGCGAGCTTGGCCAGGTCGTCGTGGAACTGGGCGAATCGCTGGCCGTTGACGATGAGATCGGGCTCCGCTTCGACGACCTTCTCGAGGTCGGGTTCGCGGTGATTGCCGAGGTCGAGGATCGAGTCGTCCTGGGTGTAGTCGAGGTCGTCGCTCATCAGGGCGACGGCGCCGCCGCTGAGTTCGATGCCCCAGTCGCTGAGGGTCTGGAACGTGCGGTTGTCGGTGGCGACGACGGACTGCGGCGGAGAGGCGACGGTCTGCTTGCCGTTGTTGTCCTCGACCTCGATCGTGGAGCCGGAGTCATCGGCCTGCGCCGAATCGGAGTCGGCAGAGCCGCAGCCTGCCAGGGTGAGAGCGACAACGCCTGCCAGGGCGCTCAGTTGAAGGCGAGTCGAAACCATGGGTCCCACTTTCAGGAATGAACGAATAGGTCGAGCGTGTGCACACACTGAAAGTAAGCTTAGCCTATGCTTCAAAAATAAAGTCAAAGAAGTGTGACGTTATCTGCATCACACCTGAAGTGGGGCCGGATGGGCGTGCGGGCGGGCGGCAGGCTCCGCTGCGCCCTGGTCAGATGGCGGCGATGAGCCTGTCGACCTCGTCCTGGGTGTCGGCGGCGGCTGTCGGGCCGCCGGATCCTCCGCGACTGACCTTGAGTCCGGCCTCTTCGACGATGACAGCCCCACCGGCGTAGTCGTAGATGCCCAGGCCGCGTTCGGCGTAGCCGTTGACTCGGCCCTCGGCGACCATGCACAGGTCGAGTGCGGCCGAGCCGCAGCGACGGATGTCGTCGTATCCGGCCATGAGGTTCTCGAGCTTGGCCAGTTGGACTCCGCGGTTGCTCAGGGCATAGGCGAAACCGGTGGCCAGGAGCCTGCCGGACAGCCCGGGCGGAGTCCCGCGCAGTCGTCGTGCCGGTATGGCGGCACCGGTCTCGCGGTGGTCGGCCAGACGTCCGTCGATCCGAAAGGCACCCAGGCCCGCGGCCGCCAGCCATGTGGCGTCCAGCCCGGGCGAGGCGACGAGTCCGATCTGCCAGTCGCCGAGTCCGAGGCCGGCGTCCTTCTCATCTGCCACCGCGCAGACGCCGACGGAGAAGGCATGGTGTTCGATGCTGCGGACATAGTTGACGGTGCCGTCGATCGGGTCGATATGCCATTCCAGCCGCGGACCGTCGTCAGCGATCTCGTTGAGCGCACCGGTCTCCGGATCGAATGCGTTGAGTCCCAGCAGGAAGTCCGCAGGGAAGAATGCGACCGGGTCGAGGGCTTCCGAACCCTCTTCGCCGACCATGAGGTCATGGGGCCTGACTTGGTTGAGGTAGCCGCGCACGAGCGCCTCGATCTGCGCGTCGGCGCGAGTGACGAGGTCATTCGGCGAGGTCTTCGTGTCGACGACATTGGCGTCGAGGCGCGCGCCGAGCATCGGCCTCCAAGCGAGCATCTGCTCCCACGCCATGATTGAGAGGTCGGAGGCGATGCGGATCAGAGAGTGGTCGACGATCTCAGCGGGCAGGGATTCGAGCTCGGAGTTCATACGGTCACTCTAGACACCCCGCCGCGCCCCTCGCCTAAGCGTCCGCCGGCAGAATCCTGCCCGTCCGCGCAGTCCGCTTCCCACGGCCTCAGTCCGCCCCCTGTGTAACAAGACTGCAATACATCGGCGACTATGTACTTCTTGTATCTAATCCGCCCAGGGGCCTCAGGAACTCCGATCGCACAGCTATTCACGCCTCCCGGAAACGCACCTGCGGTTGCCGTCACCGCACTTCGATCCAGGTGATTTCACAAACGAGGAAGTGTCGAATCCTGAAGCGATTTCCATGCCTCGAGCAGAATTTCGCTTCGGAAATGTGTTCACCCAACAGGGCCATTGTCCCCGGAACGAGAATTCCCGCTTCCGGCACCTCGATGAATCGGTCACGCAACCGTCAGAGACCGTCCATGAATCGCACAAGGGCGGTGATCCATACCGAATAAGGATCACCGCCCTGGTTTCTGCGCGGGAAGTGCGGACACAGAGGGGGCAGGCGAGTGCCGTTCTTCCCCTGTGGCTCCTGAGGTCAGGCGGGGTCGGCGACCCCGGCCTTCGGCTTACTGCGCTTGACCGGTCCGTGCCTGCGCACGATCTCCTGAACGGCCTGCGAAGAGGTGCCCGCCGCCTCGGCGATCGCACCGAAGGTCGCACCCTCTTCGCGGGCGCGCAGAATCGCCATCACATAGTCGGTGTTGATTTTGGAGCGCTGCCGTGCGACCTTTCGGACCGCACCGACTAATGCCGCCTGATCAACTGTCAATTCACGAGCTCGACGAGACATGTTTTCTTCCCCTGCATTCATGGTGTGGCCCGTTGCCACGAATTGGTGTAGTCCCATTAGATACCACGAATATGTCAAGACACCAAGAATTCCCGAATATAGGAACTCGGGCTACTGTGTAGCACCGTTCTGAGCACGCAAGATAACGAATATATAACATTACTTGGATTTCACCGATGACCTTCGCTCGCCGCTTCCCGGCGTGGACGGTATCGCTGTTCCGGCAACCCAAGTGGCACAATGCGGACATGACGACTATGGCCGATCCCACTGGAGCGAATCGGGCGACCGTCGACGAAGACGAGTCCCAGACGCCGCTTCCCACCGCACTCGCCGAACAGTTCCGTGCCGCAGGCATCCGTGATTTCAGCATCGACGACACCGACCGCGCCGCATACTCCTCCGACGCTTCTCTCTTCCGCCTTGTCCCTGCCGCCGTCGTCTTCCCTCACGACGAGGGCGAGGTGGCTCGTGTCCTGTCTGTTGCGCGCCGCCTCGGTGTGCCCATCACCAGCCGCGGTGCCGGCACATCGATCGCCGGCAACGCCATCGGCCGCGGCATCGTCCTCGACTTCTCTCTCCACATGAACGCGGTCCTCGACCTCGATCCGGATGAGCAGGCGGCCTGGGTGCAGTCCGGCTGCGTCCACGCCCACCTGCAGAAACAGGCCAAACCGCACGGTCTGCGTTTCGGCCCGGACCCGTCCACCCACACCCGCTGCACGATCGGCGGGATGATCGGCAACAATGCCTGCGGGCCCCGGGCGCTGGGCTACGGACGCACGGGCGACAACGTTCTCGCGCTGAAGATCATGCTCATCGACGGCACCGTCGTCACCCTCGATGACACGGACGCCTCCACGACGTTCCCGCGGCTGCACGAACTCGTGGCACAGAACCTCGGCACCATCCGCACGAACTTCGGCACGTTCTCCCGTCAGGTCTCCGGGTACGGACTCGAGTCCCTCCTTCCGGAGAACGGCTTCGACGTCCGCCGCGCCTTCGCCGGCACCGAGGGCACCTGGGGAGTGATCCTCGCGGCGAAGATGCGGCTGGTCAAGGAACCGAGCTTCACCTCGGCGGTTGTGCTCGGCTATGCGGACATGGTCGCCGCCGCCCACGATGCGCCGCTGCTGAAGGATTTCCCCGTCGCCGCCTGCGAGGGCCTCGATTCGCGCATGCTCGACCGGGTCATCGACACCAAGGGCGCCGAGGCGGTCCCGCCCCTCCCCGAGGGTGCGGGCTGGCTCGTCGTCGAACTCACCGGTGAGGACGAGGCCGCGCTCGAGACCGAGACTCAGCGCCTCATCTCCGAATCGACGTCACGCGACTCCGCAGTCCTCGACGCCCGGGCCGCGGCCGAGGTGTGGGCGATCCGCGCCGATGGCGCAGGTCTCGTCTCGCGCACCCCCGATGGGCGCGACGCCCACGCCGGCTGGGAGGATTCGGCGGTTCCGGTGGACCACCTCGGCGATTATCTGCATGACCTCATGGAGCTGCTCGAGGAGCACGGGCTGTGGGCGATTCCCTACGGGCACTTCGGCGACGGCTGCCTGCACATGCGCGTGGACTTCCCGCTCGAGGATCCGAACGGCGGGCAGGTGATGCGCGATTTCATGGTCGCGGCCACGAAGCTCGTCGCGCGCTACGGCGGGTCGGTCTCCGGGGAGCACGGGGACGGTCGGGCCCGCTCCGAACTGCTGCGCCTCATGTACACCCCGGCGGCGCTCGACCTGTTTTCCCAGGTCAAGCGGCTCTTCGATCCTCAGCATCTGCTCAATCCCGGTGTCATCGTCGACCCGGACGCCCTCGACGAGTCGGTCCGTCTCACTCAGCTGCCGCTGCGTCAGGAGCTGCCCGGAACCCTCGCGATGGCCTACGAGGGCGAGTCCGCCGGTTTCGCGTCGGCGGTGCACCGGTGCACCGGGGTCGGCAAGTGCCGTGCGGATTCGGCGGCCGGCGGCGGCATCATGTGCCCGTCGTACCAGGCCACACGGGATGAGCGGCATTCGACGCGGGGGCGTGCGCGAGTGCTGCAGGAGATGGTGTCCGGGGATCTGCTCGAGCCTCGCTGGGACTCCCCCGAGGTGCACGAGGCTCTCGACCTGTGCCTGTCGTGCAAGGCCTGCGGGACCGAATGCCCGACCGGCACGGACATGTCCACGTACAAGGCCGAGGTGCTCTACCAGTCGTACAAGGGCAGGCTGCGGCCGATGCAGCACTATTCGCTCGGGTTCCTTCCGCAGCTCGCGCGTCTCATCACTCCGCTCGCGCCCGCGGTCAACCGGGTCTCGGGGCTGCCGGGGCTGACGACGCTGGCGAAGAGGATGGCCGGCATCGACGTCCGCCGGTCGATTCCGCAGTTCGCGTCCACGACGTTCAGGAAATGGTGGGCCACCACCGCCGAGGCGGCACCGAAGTCGCACTCCCCCGCTGAGTCGCGTGCGAGCGCCGAGTCACCGGGCACGGATTCGTCACCGGCCGCGGACTCGCTGCGGCCCACGGCTGAGGTCGTGCTGTTCGCCGATTCCTGGTCGAACCATTTCGCTCCGCGCATCCTCGCTGCGGCCGTCGCCGTACTCGAGCAGGCCGGGGTGCATGTGCGGGTGATCGATCAGACGGTGTGCTGCGGACTGCCGCTCATCTCGACCGGTCAGCTCGATGCGGCGAAGGCGAATCTGTCGGAGACGATCACCGCTCTCGATGCGACAGAGAATGTGCCGATCATCGGCGTCGAGCCCTCGTGTTTGGCCACGCTCAAGGATGATTCGCTCAAGCTCGTCGCCGATGAGGCCTCGCACCGGGTGGCGAACCGGGTGCAGACCCTGGCCCAGTATCTGCTGAGCATCGGTGCCGAACTGCCGGACCTGTCCGGGGTCGAAGCACTCGTGCAGCCGCACTGCCACCAGTCGGCGATCTTCGGCAACGCCGCCGATCAGGAGCTGCTGGCCCGGGCCGGAGCGGACACTGAGTTCCTCGGCGGGTGCTGCGGTCTGGCCGGGAACTTCGGCGTCGAAGACGGTCATTTCGAGACTTCGGTCGCCGTCGCCGAGGTGGCTCTGCTGCCGGCTCTGCGCAGACGCGGACGGGCCACCGGTGTGGAGGCTCGGGCCGATTCCGATAGCGTCACCGTTGCCGATACCGATACCGATACCGACGCTTCAGCTCATCGTGCGACGGAGGCTGTCTCAGATGCTTCGCGCACTCGTGCCACGGGATCAGGCGCGGAGGGGCGGCTGCAGGTCGTTCTTGCCGACGGGTATTCGTGCCGCACGCAGATCACGGATCTCAGCGACGCTGCGGGGGTGTCGCTGGCCGAGCTCCTCGCGTGGGGGTGGGGGCTGGAACCGCGGCGCTGAGTCCGAGGTCAGGGCCGCCTCGGCGAGGCTTCCGGCCTTGGCCGTCGTCTCAGGCCTTGGCCGTCGTCTCAGGCCTTGGCGGTGAGCACCGGGACTTCGGCTTCGAGGAGGATCCGCTGTGCCTGCGAGCCGAGGATGAACTTCCCGATCGCCGAGCGTTTGCGCAGGCCGATGACGATGAGTTGGGCGTCGTACTCCTCGGCGAGGTCATTGAGCGTGCCGGGCAGATCGTCTTCGTGATCGGGCTGGAGCACCTCGACCTCGACGTCCGATTCCCTGCCGAGGTCGACGATCCGCTTGATCTCGTCCTCACCGATCTCGGTCGGAGCTCCACTGGCACCTCGTCGCTGTGAGTTGATCACGACGGCGGCGCTCGACCGCAGTTCGGCCTCTGCGAAACCCGCACGCAGAGCAGCCTCACCCTCGGGAGCGGGTAGGTAGCCAATGAGAATCGTCATGGCCCCCAGTATATGGACTCATCCATGATTCGTTCACTTCGGGATCACTCTACGGTCAGGCAACCGCCGCCCCACCCCCAGAACTACCTGACGGCGGCCCAGCAACCTCGCGCGAGGTTGCTGGGCCGCCGTCAGGTAGTTCTAGATGCTTCGACGACCGCCTGCGCTCTCTCTGCGTGGTCGCGGAGGGCGTCGATGAGCTCGGGTGGGTGGAGCACTTCGATCTCGGCAGGGATGGACGCAAGGGTGGCTGCGACCCACCTGAGGTCCCAGAATCCGCAGGTGATGCGCGCACCATCGGCCGCCTCGGTGATGGTGGCACTGCGGGTGGGGAACCATTCCTTCGCTTCCCGCGCCGAGGCGGCCGTGCGCAGAACGACGGTGTGCGGATACGCGGTGGTGGTCACGGCTGCGGACACAGCCGCCTCGGGGTCGGGGTGCTCACGTGGGGTGATGCTCAATGTCGTCGCGTGAACCCGGTTCATGCGGTCGAGGCGAAAGACCCGATGGTCGTCGCGATCGAGGTCGAAGGCGAAGAGGTACCAGTGCGCACCGAAGACGACGAGACGGATCGGTTCAACGCGACGGGGTGTCGAGGGGTGGTCGCCGGTCGGAGCGGCAGTCGCCGTACGGGATGTGTCGACAGTCGGGTCGCCGGTCGGGCCGGTGACAGTGGGGTCGTCGACGTCAGGGCGTTGCATCTTCCGGTAGTCGAAGGTCGCGATCGTCGACGCATTGATCGCCGAGGCGAGCGTGATGACCGCGCTGATGTCGACTCCGGGTGCGTGGCCTTCGGACACGGACACAGCCGTCGAGATATCGGCGACGGTCGCGCGCATGGCCGCCGGCAGCATCGTCTGCAACTTCGTCGTCGCCGATTCCGCGTGTTCGGTGTCCAGGCCGGCCCCACGCAGGAGCACCAGACCGACCGCCGTGGCCAGTGCCTCGCCTGCCTCGAGCTGCAGCGGCGGCAGCACCGTCCGCGATTCGGCGCGATAGCCCCCGGCTAGGCCCGGTGCCGAGGAGATGATGTAGCCGAGATCGCGCAACGCGGCGATATCTCGACGGATGGTACGTGGGGTAACGTCGAAGCGGGAGGCGAGCTCGACGGCAGTGCAGCTCCTGCCGGACGCGAACAGACCGAGCAGACTCAAGAGCCGCGTCTCCGACTGCATTCCACCTCCGAATGAGAAACTTTCGCCGGACTTATTGATGCGGACAGTATATGTCCGCATCACACCTGACGATAGGTTCACCGCTTCAGCCATCCGGCCCCGGCGGACATCGCAAAGGAGAGATCATGCCGTTCTTCACCCCTTCCGTCACGAGCGAAGCCGACGCCGCGTTCACCTACCTCACCCAGCAGTGCACCCAGCTCAAGCTCACGGCGCAGGGCCTGACCGATGCGCAGGCTCGCAGCACGCCGACGACCAGTGGATTGAGCATCCTCGGGCTCATCGTCCACGGCGCTCAGGTGGTCAACAACTGGCTCATCCAAGTCAAGGATCCGACTAGAGAGGTCGGAGAAGACGACTACCGGGCGGTCAACGAGAAGGTGGGACTCACGGCGATGTTCGACGGGTCGGCCCTCCCCGACCTCGACATCGACGAGGCGGTCGCGATCTTCGACACGGTCATCGACGGGATCGAGGAGGCTCGGTCGGCTGTCGAAGAGACTGGGACCGATCTCGGCACCGAAGTGCCGATGCCGGATAACCCGTGGATGCCCGATGACTTCGATATGACCGTGCGGTGGATCCTATGGCACCTGGCCACCGAGATCGCCCGCCACGCCGGCCACGCTGACATCATCCGCGAATCGATCGACGGGGCGATCGCCTACCAGCTCAATGCTCAGGCGGACGCCGAACCGTGGCCGCCCGAGGGCATCGACTGGACCTGAGTCCCCACGAATTACCCCCAGAACTACCTGACGGC
>NZ_JAJB01000031.1:0-50862 GCF_000583215.1 Brevibacterium sp. VCM10 | reverse complement strand
GGACGAGTCCCGCCTCGAGCAGGCCGATCTCTCCGCCGGGGTAGCCGTAGGTCCGGCGCAGACTCACGCCCGAGCCGGCGCGGGAGGCGAGCACCACGGGCATCGCCTCCGTCAGACGCGTCACCGCGGGCAGCAGGTCCTCGGGGACATGCCCACCTCCGACCCCGGAGATCACGGCGCCGGCGAAGCCGGAACCGGCAATGAGATCAAGGGTCGCTTCCGGTTCGCCCATCCCCACCGCGGCGAGGGCGACCTTGCTCAGCTTCGACGGACGGGACAGGCCGGCGAACGGTGATTTCGGGGCACGTGGTGCGTGCGGGAGGTGGAGATCGTCCTCGCTCAGCCACCCGATCGCACCGAGGACGGGCCCGGAGGAGAACGCCGCCGTCGAGGTCGTGTGCGACTTCGACACGAACCTCGGATCGTGGACCTCGTCATTGAACACGAGGGATGCAGGCAGGTTGCCGACCTGGTCGGACAGGGCGGTGAGCGCGGCCGCCCGGACGTTGGCCGGTCCGTCGGCGCCGGGCAGAGTCGGATTGCGCATGGCCCCGGTGGCAGCGATGTGCGTGCCCGAGTCATTGAGCAGCCACAGACCGAACGCCGACTCCTCGAGGGTGTCGGTGCCCTGGGTCAGCACGATGCCATCGGCCTCGGACGTGCGGGCGAGCTCGACGACGTCGAAGAGCATCTCGAGGGTGACATTCGCGCTCGAGACCTGAGCGACCTGAGTGAAATCGGCCTGCAGATCCGGCCACACCTGGTCGAGTCCGGCCGCCGCCGCGATCTCGGCTCCGCTGAGCGCGGGGGCAACCCCACCTGATACATCGGCGGTCGATGCGATCGTCCCGCCGAGAGCGGCCAAGAGCAGGTGAGGGGCGGTGCGGGGTGTGGTCTCAGGCATGATTCGAGTCTATCGTCAGTTCGTGCGGAGAAGTCGTCGTCGGTTCTGCGTCAGTGCCGTTTGCTAATCTCCACGCATGGATCCCGATACCGTGCTCCGTCTGGCCCACGAGCAGGCCATGCAGTACCCGTCTGTCGAGATCGACTATCCCTTCGGTCCGGGCAACGCTGTCTACAAGGTGCGCGGGAAGATGTTCATGATGGCCTATGAACTGCGTGGGATCCCCAGCCTCAACCTCAAGATCGATCCCCTCGACGGTGAGGTGCTGACAGACGCCTATCCGGAGATCTCACCCGGATATCACATGAATAAGAAGCACTGGATCACCGTGGCCGGGGAAGGAGACAGTGCTGGCGGCGACCGGCTCGATGCCGAACTGCTTCACGACCTTGTCCTCGAGTCCTACTGTCTTGTCGTGACCAAGATGCCCAAGCGGGACCGCCCTGTTGACCCGGACACCTTCGGCGGGCGCGGCGATGACTGAGAACGTGCGGGAGGCAGCTGCGACCCAGCCGCCATTGCGCCGCCACCAAGACGAAGCGCTCTCGACCCTGCGCGAAGGAACCGCCGCCGATGAGCGAAAGTCCTGGATCGTCCTGCCTCCGGGGGCGGGAAAGACCCGCGTCGGCATCGACTACGCGACTCACCTGCTCGATCGGAAGCTCGTCGACCGCGTCGTGGCCTTCGGCCCGAATACGGCGATCCAAGGTCAATGGGCCAAGGAATGGAACCGCCTCGGCGAGGGGCGTCCTCCTGCCGGAGGCTCACGCGATCTCACTCAGACCTTCACCGCTCTGACCTACCAGTCCCTTGCCGTCTTCGACACGGATCGGGAGACGGCCGATCGCGAGGGGGACACGCGCACCACGGACCGCGACCTTGAGGAACGCGCAAGCGATTCTGTCGCCTCCGGGCCGAGCAGCAGCCTGCTCGACTCCCTGGCCACTGGTGGCCGGGCCCTCGTCGACAACCTCGTCTCCGGGGGACGGACGCTGCTCATCCTCGACGAATGCCATCACCTGCTCGAAGTCTGGGGTCGGCTCCTGGCCGACCTGATGGCCCTGCTGCCCGACGTATGGGTGCTCGGACTCACTGCCACCCCGCCGGCGACGATGTCGACCCGACACCGGGAACTCGTCGCCGACCTCTTCTCCTCCGTCCGCTACTCAGCGTCCATCCCCGCCCTCGTCAGAGAAGGCGACCTCGTGCCCTTTGCGGACCTCGTCTGGGTCACCGAACCCACCCGTGAGGAACAGGACTGGCTGTCGGCACAGGCCGAACGGCACACCGAGTTCATCACCGGCATCCTCGACCCCGGAAAAGGCACGATAGGGCTGCTCGAATGGGTGGACCGACGATTCCTCAGCGACCGTGCCGAATCGGTGGATTGGCAGACCATGAGCCGGCAGCGTCCCGAACTCTGCGATGCGGCCCTGCGCCTCCACCACGCCGATCTGCTGCGCCTGCCGCCAGGCGCCCGACTCGGCGAACAGCACCGCCGCGACCCCGACACCGACGACTGGGCCCGACTGATCGAAGACTGGATGCGTCACCACCTGCTCGTCTCCGATTCCACGTCCGACCAGGACCTCGCCGAGGAGATCCGCCGCAGGCTGCCCGCGATCGGCTGCCGCTGGACGCACCACGGAATCGCCGCCGGGCGGTCTCCGACCGATCGGGTCCTGTCCCATTCGGCGTCGAAGCCGCGCGCCTGTGTCGACATCGCCGCTGTTGAAGCGGCAACCCTCGGCGACCACCTGCGGATGCTCGTCCTCTGCGACTTCGAGTCCGCCACCGCGACCTTGGCCGCCGACGTCCGCGAGGTCCTCGACGAACGGTCCGGATCCGCAATCCTGACCCTTGAGAGCTTGGCCGCCGACTCTCAGACGGCACATCTGAACCCGCTGCTCGTCTCCGGGCGCACCGTCGCCGGCCCACCGGACGTGCTGCGCGCGCTCATCGACTTCATCGCCGTCGACGACGCCGACCTCGCCGCCCGGCTCAGCGTCACCGATCCCGTCGCCGGTGTCAGTCGCATCGACGGGCGCTGGACGAGCCGTAACTGGGTGCCGTACGTGACGTCGTTCTTCGCCTCCGGGTCAGCGCAGGTGCTCGTCGGCACCCGGGCGCTGCTCGGCGAAGGTTGGGACGCACCGGCCGTGACCGGACTCATCGACCTCACCACCGCGACCACCCCGACCGCCGTGACGCAGACCCGCGGCCGGGCGCTGCGCGAAGATCCGAACTGGGCACAGAAGGTTGCCCTCAACTGGACCGTCGTGTGCATCAGCCCAGACCACCCGCGCGGAGAACAGGACTGGGGCCGACTCGTGCGCAAGCACGACGGCTTCTTCGGCACCGATTCAAGCGGCGAGATCGTCGACGGCGTCGCCCATATCGACCCCGCGTTCTCGCCGTTCCACCCGCCCGAGGACGATATCGACGCCATCAATGCGCGGATGATCACGCGTGCGAAAGCCCGCACCGAGGTGGCGCAACGGTGGAACGTCGGCGCGGACTACCGCGACGAGGAGCTGCGGTCGGTGCGGATCGTCGCCGATCATCCCCGGCCCGAGATTGCACCGACGGAAATCACCTCCGACGGCGCTCGTGCCGCGGCCGATGCCGCTGCTGGTGCTGAAGGCATCATCCCGAAGCCGCGGCACCGCGACGGCGACCCCGGAAAGATCCTCCCCGTCACTCTTCGCATGCCGATCGTCATCGTCTGGGCAACGGTGGGTCTCCTCATGGCGGCGACAGCGGTGCTGAGCAGCGGAACCGCGGCGTGGATCCTCGGCATCATCGCCGTCGGACTGCTGCTGAGCCTGCCCCTCGTCCTCACCATTGCCGGCGGTCGCAGGCACCGCATCTACGGGGTCACCCCGACAGTCGCGCAGATCGCCGGTGCCGTCGCCGAGGCGCTTCATTCCCTCGAGCTGAGCAGTTCCGGAGCCGACGCGGTGCGGATGAGGATCGATGCACGCGGTGACCTGCGGTGTCACCTCGACGCGGATCCCGCGTCGGCGGAGGCCTTCGCTCTCGCCCTCGACGATGCGGTGTCACCGATCGGTGACCCGCGGTATCTGCTTCCGTGCTGGCAGCTGCCGAGGCGCGCCCATGGGCTGCGCGGCTGGTGGACGCAGCTGAGGTGGGGAACCGGCACCGCCCAGAAGGCCGACCCGATCTGGGTGGGCGTACCCACCGTGCTGGGGACGAAGAAGGAACGCGCCGTGGCCTTCGCCGCCGCCTGGGACACCTGGATCGGAGGAGGTGAACCGATCTACACCCGCAGTCCCGGCGGGGCCGGCATCCTTGCAGCCGTGCGCGGAGGCGATCCTTGGTCGATGACCTCGGTGCTGCGCATGCGCTGGCACTGAGCCGCGAATTGGCGCGGACCCGCCGGTGCATCGAGAATAGTTGCTATGTCCGCCCTGTCCTCCGCGCTCGCCTACCGGCGTCTGCTCGAATCGAATGCCACCCTGCGCATGCTCCGGGCCGACAACCTCGCAGTCATGGCCGGAACCCTCGACGCCCACCTCGGCAGGCCCGGCACCAGGATGAACACCGAGGATCTGCACGAAAGCATCGATGCCGACCTCGAAGAGCTCCGCGACCACTTCGACCTCTCGCTGCGGACCGCGAAGGCCTACTGTGATGACTGGCGACGTGCGGAGATCCTCGTCCGCCGACCTGCCACCGGGGCCAGAGGCGAAACCTACGAACTCTCCGCCGCCGGCTTCGACGCCATCCGCATGCTCGAACAGCTGCGCACACCTCCGCAGACCGCCACCGAATCCCGGCTGGTCAGCCTCGCCCAGTCCGTGCGTCAGCTGGCCATCGACACCGACCCGGACAGCTCCCGCCGACTGGCTGCTCTCCGCGCCGAACGCGACCGCATCGATGCCGAGATCGCCCGCGTCCGCCGCGGCGACCCGCGATCGGTCGTCCTCGATCGCAGGCGCGCAAACGAACGCGTGTCCGACATCCTCCAACAGGCACAGGG
This sequence comes from Brevibacterium sp. VCM10, assembly GCF_000583215.1. Classification (NCBI taxonomy): domain Bacteria; kingdom Bacillati; phylum Actinomycetota; class Actinomycetes; order Micrococcales; family Brevibacteriaceae; genus Brevibacterium; species Brevibacterium sp. VCM10. Next base: position 45,955 of record NZ_JAJB01000031.1, on the reverse strand, counting down.
CCTGCCCGCCGACTTCGCCCGCGTGCGCGCCCGCTTCGAAGAGCTCAACCAGGAGCTGCGGATCTCGATACTGGCCGCCGAGGACTCCCAATCACAAGTCCTGGACGAGGTCTTCCGCGGCGTCGACCTCATCGAGTCCTCTGACGAGGGCCGCACGTTCTCGGCGTTCTCCGCGCTCGTCCGTGACCCCGAACAGTCCGCATCCTTCGACGACGACATCGCGGCCATCCTCGACCGGGACTTCTCCGCCACCCTCTCCCTTGCCACTCGCCGTTCCCTGCGCACCTTGATGCGCCAGATGAAGGACGGCTCCCACGAGGTCTCGGACATCCTCACCGAATTCGCTCGGGGCCTGCGTCGCTATGTCCACTCCCACGAATTCCAACGCGACCGCGTCATGCGCACCCTGCTCCAGGAGGGCCTCGCCGCGGCCGCGCCCGTGTCTCAGGAGCTCAAGCCCTACGATGAGATCGGCATCGACCTCGAACTCTCAAGCGTGTCGCTGGGCAGCGTCGGTGAGGTCATCCTCCACGACCCCGAGGAGTTCGATGCCGGAGCGGAACTCGGCGAGGCCACTGACTCGGAGATCGACTTCGCCGAACTCATCGCCGTCGCTCGCGAATCGGAGATCGACTTCGCCGAGCTCACCGAAAACATCAACTCCTCACTCACCTCCACCCACGAAGCCTCCGTCGCCGAGGTGCTCGAGACCCACCCCGCGACCCAGGGTCTGGCCAGCGTCGTCGGGTTATTGTCCCTGGCCAGCACCTATGGCCACGTCGATGTCGGCAACCGCGAAATCCTCACGTGGACCGGCGTCGACGGCATCGCCCGCACCGCCGCGATCCGCCGCCACTACTTCACCGAAGGCATCACCCTATGAGCCCCACCGACCACGACAACGACACAGCCCCCGCCGAAGTGGGAGCCCGCAATGGTGCCCACCGGACCTCACCGGCAGATGAGCGCACATCCGGCGCCGAGGTGGGAGCCGCCTCGGCGAGGGAATCCACCGATTCTGTCGCCGAGTCGACCATGACATCCGCGGACGGTTTCGACCACAACCCCAGTGGACTGTGGTCCGGAGACACCGGAACGCTGGGAGAGCGCACCCGCCGAGTGCTGCTCGAACTCCTCAAAGGACCATACGTGTCCGGCACCCAGGCCCCGCAGCTGTGGGCCGCGCTCGTCGCCGACGAAGGCCTCGTTCGCTCACGCCTGCATGATCTGTTCCTCGACCTCGTCATCGACCGCGTCGACGAATTCGCGTTCACCCGCAAAATCGTCACCGACGAAATCGACGCCCCCGCCGCAGTGCGCAGCGAACGCCTGACCTTCCTCGACACGGCCATGCTGCTCGTGCTCCGACAGCTGCTGCTCGCCGCACCGGGGGAGAAGCGCGTCATCGTCGACCGCGAAGAGGTCTACGAGCGCCTCGCGATCTACCGCACCGGCGACGAATCGACGTTCCAGCGCAACCTCAACGGCGCGTGGTCGCGGATGAGCAACCGGCTGCGGGTGCTCCACAAGGCCGGCGAGGACCGCTTCGAGATCTCCCCGATGGTGAAATTCCTCATCGACGAGGATCGTGTGCGCGAGCTCATCGCCGTCTACGAACGCATCGCCGCAGGTGAGGCCGACACCGAGGATGATTCCGAAATCGATGCCGGCGCCGAGGCGGGGGTGGAGTCCGATGACGGTTCTGTCGCCGCCACCGAAGCCGATGCAGACACCGTCAGCGAGGAGGACGACGCGTGACCGAGGCACTCTTCCCGCTCGACGCGGCGTTCGTCGCCGATCAGGCGCGCGCCCGCGGGGCGAACCGACCCGACGTCGGCAGCCAGTGGCGGCTGAGCGAGATCCAGATCGCGAACTGGGGCACCTTCGACTCGGATATCCACCGGATCCCCGTCTCCCACAAGGGCCACCTCATCACCGGTCCTTCCGGTTCCGGCAAATCATCGCTGCTCGACGGCATCGCCGCCGTCCTCACCCCGGACAAGTGGCTGCGCTTCAACGTCGCCGCTCAGACCGCGGGTGCCCGCCTCGACCAGCGCAGCCTCGTCAGCTACGTCCGCGGAGCCTGGACCCGGACCGCCGACTCCGAAGAAGACCGCGTCGTCAGCAAGTATCTGCGCCCGCGCGCCACCTGGAGCGGAATCATCCTCCGCTACGACAACGGCAGCGACAGGCCTCTGTCCTTGGCCCGGCTCTTCTTCATCAAGGGGTCGGCCACGAAGGCGACGGACCTCTCCGATGCCTGCATCCTCGAGCGTGCCGACCTCGACCTCTCCGACCTGCAGCACTATGCCCGGTCCGGCCTCGAGACACGCAAACTCAAGGCCGACCATCCTGATGCCGTCATCACCTCGAACGGATCCCACGGGAAGTTCTATGCACGGATGCGCAAGACCTTCGGCATGGCCGACGAGTCCGCCCTCCAGCTGCTGCACAAGACCCAGTCGGCGAAGAGCCTCGACAGCCTCGACCGGCTCTTCCGGGACCATATGCTCGAAACCCCGGTGACCTTCGACCTCGCAGACACTGCCGTCGCCCAGTTCGGTGACCTCAAGGACGCTCACGACCATGTCGTGCAGCTGCGCAAACAGCGCGACCACCTGCTCCAGCTGCGTGAAGCCGCCTCCCGCTTCGAGACCGCCAATGACATCGCCGCGAAGTCGATCGCCCTGAGCGAAGCCCTGCTGCCGTACCAGAAGCGGCGCGAGCTCGATATCCTGCGTGCCGACCTGTCCGCGCTGACGCGGCAGATCGTCGAACTCGAAGTCACCGCCGACCGCGCGAAACGCGACTTCGACGCCGCCGTCGACGAATACGACTTGGCCAGGCGCGCCACTCTCGAACTCGGCGGTTCCGAGGCCGAACACCTGCAGCAGCGCATCGACACAGCCGAGACCGAACGCCGCGCCATCGCCGAACGCTGGGCGTCACTGGCCCGGCAGCTCGAGCAGGCCGGCATCGAGCACGCCCCGACCACGGCCGCCGAGTTCGCCGAACTCCAGGCCCAGATCGCGTCCAGCCTCGACGACGACACGCAGGTCGCCGGGCCCAGCCACGCCGACCATGACCGGTTCTCCCAAGCGAGGGCCAAGGTGCGCGAACTCGAAGGTGAGATCGAATCGCTGCGCCGGTCCGGATCGACTGTGCCGAACAACCTCCTGGCGATCCGCTCCGAACTCGCTGCCGGCACCGGTCTGAGCGAGAAGGCGCTGCCGTTCGCCGCCGAACTCATCGAAGTCGACCCCGACGAGGCCCGGTGGACCGGCGCGATCGAACGAGTGCTGCGCCCCATGGCACTGACCGTCCTCGTCCGGGCGGAGAACCTCTCCGCAGTGCGCACCTGGGTCGATGCCCACCGCATCCGCGGACGCCTCGTCTTCGAGGAGATCCCGCACTCGGTGCCGAGCCCTCGCCCTGTCGGCAGTGAGAAGTCGCTGGTGAACAAGGTGCGTGTCTCCGACACCGGCTTCGGCGACTGGGTCCGGACCACCTTGTCCGAACGCTTCGACTTCGCCTGTGTCGACCACCCGGACGAACTCGACGACCATCCGCGTGCCGTCACTGTCAAGGGCCAGGTCAAGACCTCACGCACCCGGTATGAGAAGGACGACCGGCGGGCTATCGACGATCGCAGCCAATGGGTCCTCGGCGATCGCGAAGCGAAACTCGAAGCCCTCGTCGAATCCCTCAAAGAGGCTCAGTCGGAACTGGCCGCGGCCGAACAGGTGGTCGCGGCTGCTGATGCCGAATCCGCACAAGCTCACCGCCGCCGTGGCATCCTCGCCGGTATTCGCGAACAGTCCTGGCGCGACGTCGACCGCGACGGCGCGGCCGAGAGAGTCACGACTCTCGAACGGCAGCTGGCCGAACTCGAAGACGCCGACGGCGACCTGCAGCAGGCGATCGGCGCCGAACGTGAGGCGAAAGCAGTCAAGGACACGGCCGAGACCGCGAGGTCCGAAGCCGACTATGCTCTGCGCCGAGCGAACGAAGAATCGACGGGTCTGCGCTCGAACATCACCCGGATCGAGGACGACGTGAACTCCGGTCGGGTAGCGGAGGTGGAGGGCCACCTCGGCGAACAGCTCGACGAACGCTTCCGCAAGATCCAACGCAGCATTAAGCGGGAGAACCTCGCCGAGGTGGGCCAGCAGGTCTCGCAGGTGCTGCAGGAGGAGAAGGACCGGGCCCAGGCCGAAGCAAGCCGGTCGGGGCAGTCCGTGACACGGCTGGCCGTCGAGTTCAAGGCCGCATGGCCGTCGGTATCGTCCCAGCTGACAGCCGAAGTCGATGATCGTCGAGCCTATCTGGCGATGCTCGATGAGATCGAAGCGCACGGCCTGCCCGATCATGAGAACCGTTTCCGGGAGCTGCTGCAGCAGCGCTCCCGTGACCTCATCGGCGAACTCCTCAACGAGATCCACGCCGCTCCGCGCGAGATCGAGGATCGGGTCGCCCCGATCAATTCGTCCCTGCTGCGCTCGCAGTTCGACGAGGACCGGTACCTGCGGCTCAAGGTCAAGACCCGCCGCTCCGAGACCGTCAACGCCTTCATCGCCGATCTTCGACTCGTCGCCAGCGGCAGCTGGGGCGAGGACGATATGGAGACCGCGGAGAAGAAGTACGATACCCTCGCCGAGGTGATGCGCCGATTCGCCTCCAGCGAGCACGTCGACAAGGTGTGGAAGACCCAATGTCTGGACACCCGTCTGCACGTGAGCTTCCTCGCCGAGGAGATCGACGATCACGGGCGCGCGCACGCCACCTACGATTCGGGTGCTGCGATGTCCGGTGGCCAGCAGCAGAAGCTCGTGATCTTCTGCCTGGCGGCAGCGCTGCGGTATCAGCTGGCCGACCCGGACGAGGCGATCTCGAAATACGGCACGATCATCCTCGACGAGGCCTTCGACAAGGCCGACACCCGCTACACCCGGATGGCTCTCGACATCTTCATCGAGTTCGGGTTCCACATGGTGCTCGCCACCCCGCAGAAGCTGCTGCAGACGATCGAACCGTATGTGGGGGCGGCGACCTCGATCGAGAATCCGAGCCGGCAGAAGACCCTGACCTCGACGATGGTGTGGGACGAGTCCGTGCGCGGGGAGGCTTCGGCAGCGGAATCCGGCTCGGATTCGGATTCGGCTGATGGCGCGGGCGAGGAGCCGGTCGGCGCTGGTGGGACAGGTGGTTCCACGGGTGCGGACAACTCCGAGAGCGTCCGTGTGGCCGGTGAAGTCGAGCTCGATTTCGAGGAGTCGGACGCCCCGTGACGATGCTCTCCGTCGCCGAGGCCCGAGCGAAGGCGCGCAAGCGCCTGACGTCGTCCATGGCCGCCTGGGCGGCGGAGCCCGTCGAAGACGTGCGGGTCGAGATCGCCCTCCAGCCGCCGACGGAGAAGCAGGTGCTCGCCGATCAGGCTGCCGCCGCGAACTGGGCGGCGAGTTGGCGGGCGCTCGGAGAGCGCTCCGGGAACACGACCTCGGGCTCGCCGGGACACTCGGGCGCGGGTGCGCCTGCTGAGCTCGAAATCGATTGGGAAGAACGCAGCTGGGCCCGCATCGGTCGTCAACGAGTCCCGGTCCGACTGCGACTGTCGACCCCCGATGCAGCAGCCGCTTTCGTCGGCGGAGACGCAGCGCGTGAGTGGCGGACACTGCGCGATCGTGCCGCTCGCATCCGGCAGCGATTCAGCGACGTATCGAGCGAGTCGGAGCCGACCGGCGAATGCGACGCGCTCGACGACGGTGGCAGTGATCGGCTTGCCGCGGCGATCCGGTCGCAGGCGAAACGGATCCTCGGGCTGAGCGATGCCTCGTTCGCCACGGTCGTCGACGTCGTCGACTGGCTGCACAGCCATCCGCTCGGTTCGCTGCGGCCGAGGCAGCTGCCGATCCGCGGAGTGGATTCGAAGTGGTTCGAGACCCACCGCAGCCTCGTCACTGCTCTGCTGACCGGGATCGGCCGCGCGGATGTGGTGACCGTCCTCGATGCCGAACCGCGACTGCGCATGCGCATCCTCGATCCGGGGCTCCTCGACGTCCCACTCGAGGACGTCACCGCACCGATCACCCAGCTCGGACGACTGCCCGTTTCACCGCGGCTGGTCTTCGTCTTCGAGAACCTCGAATCCGTGCTCGCCATGCCGGAGTGGCCAGGCGCCGTGGCCGTGCACGGGTCCGGCTATGCTGTCGACGGGGTCGCTCGCCTGGACTGGATCGCCGGAGCGCGCGTGATCTATTGGGGCGACCTCGACTCCCACGGATTCGCGATCCTCAACCGCCTGCGCAGCCACCTGCCGAAGGTCGAATCCGTGCTCATGGACGAAGCGACCCTGCTCGCCCACGCCGACCTGTGGGTGCCGGAACCGACACCGACGACGGGCGCCTTCAGCACCCTCACCGGCACCGAGGCGCGGGCCCTCGAACGGCTCCGTGCCGACGGCAGCGTCCGACTCGAACAGGAACGCATCCCGTGGGATACGGCCCTGAACCGGCTGCGGACCGCAGCCGGAACGGAGGCGTCGGGCCGCCTCGGCGGGGGTGCCGACGTCGACGGCGTTCGCTCCCCTCTCGATGGGCACCGCCTCGGCGAGGGCGCGGATCGTGGCGCGGGAACGGAGCACCGCCTCGGCGAGGGCCTCGATGACGACGGATAAGCCGCGCGGAGGACTGGCGGCGCTGTGCGTGGCCGAACTCGTCTGCTGGGGACTGCTCTACTACTCGCTGCCGGTCGCGGTCACCCCGATCTCGGACGATACGGGCTGGAGCCACACGACGGTGACGGCGGCGCTGACCGTCGGTCTCATCGTCTCTGCACTGGTGGGACCGAGCGTCGGGCGTCTTCTCGACGTGCACGGTCCGAAGCTGATCATGGGGACCGGAACGGTCATCGGGGTCGTCGCGCTCGCCCTCGTCGCGGTCGCACCGAACCTTCCGGTGTTCTTCCTCGCCTGGGTCCTCGCCGGCTTCGCCCAAGCCGCGACCCTCTATCCGCCGGCGTTCGCCGTCGTCACCCGCTGGTACGGGTCCGAGAGGACGAAGCCGCTGACGACGATCACGCTCGTCGGCGGGCTCGCCTCGACGGTGTTCGCCCCGATCATCGCATGGCTCATCGATGTCTGCGGGTGGCGCGGAACCTACTGGGTGCTCGCCGGTCTGCTCGTGGTCCTTGCCCTGCCGATGCATCTGTTCTTCCTCAACCGGAACTGGACGGACGAGGCGGCCGCGTCGCTGGTGAAGCCGAGCCGGAACGAACTGCGCCAGGTCACGCGGCACCCGCGTTTCATCACTCTGCAGATCGCCGTCGCGATCGCCACGTTCACCCTCTTCGCGGTGACGATCAATATCATCCCGCTCATCATCGAACGCGGTGCCGACTACAGTCTGGCCGCCATCGCCCTCGGCCTCGTCGGCTTCGGCCAGGTGGCGGGACGATTCGGGTATCCGAGCCTCGAGCGGCACACGTCGACGCGGGCGCGCACGGTCATCCTCTTCGCCTCGGGAGCCGCCGGCTTGTGGCTGCTCGCTCTGGTTCCCGGACCGATCTGGCTGCTCATCGGCATCGCCATGCTCGGCGGCGGAGTGCGCGGCTGCATGACTCTGCTGCAGGCTACGGCGGTCTCCGACCGGTGGGGGACGAGGAACTTCGGGGCCGTCAACGGGGTCTTCGTCGCCCCGATCACCGCCGGTACGGCCCTGGCACCGGTTGCCGGTCCCGCGTTGGCCGGGGTACTCGGCGGGTACCCGATGATGGCGGTGGCCATGGCCGGGCTGCTCACCTTGGCGACCGCGCTGTCGGCGCGGACGTGAGGGGTTCGCAATCTTGCTTGCACGCGGTTGTCGAGGCCGCCTCGGCGGGGCGCACCGGCGGAAACATGTAAAAGAATCGGCGAATTTTTTACACGTTTCGGAGATATGGAAAATTGCTTGACACATCTTCCGGGTATTCCCGCGGGCCTTCCGGCGGGCACCTCGGCGGAGGTCTCCGCACATGCGAACCCATCCGTCAGGGCCGCCTCGGCGAGGTTCTTCCCTGACCGATCAGGGAGATATTCCCGCATCGGAGGGTGAGGAATCGGACAGCGTCGGCGGGGGAGCCCGGGATTAGACTGAAAGCGCGGTCAAGGCCCCGAGCATGGGGCAGCCCCTGCCGGGGTACGCACCAGCGCATCCCCGGTGTTCGTGTTTCAACGGAAGGAAGTCAATGCCCACCGTCGCCAGAAACATCGTCGATACCCTTGTCGCCAGCGGAGTCAAGCGCGTCTACGGCATCCCGGGAGATTCGCTCAACGGATTCACCGATGCCCTCCGCGTCAACCCGCAGCTCGAATGGGTCCATGTCCGCCACGAGGAAGCCGCCTCCTTCGCCGCCAGCGGCGAGGCCGCCCTGACCGGGGAACTCGCGGTCTGCGCCGGCAGCTGCGGACCCGGCAACCTCCACCTCATCAACGGGCTCTTCGATGCCCAGCGTTCACGGGTTCCCGTGCTGGCCATCGCCGCCCAGATCCCCAGTGACGAGATCGGCTCGAACTACTTCCAGGAGACCCACCCGACCGAACTGTTCCGCGATTGCAGCGTCTACGTCGAAAACGTCTCCTCGGCCGAGCAGATGCCTCGACTGCTGCGCATCGCCATGCGTGAGGCCATCGAGAAGCGCGGCGTGGCCGTCCTCGTCATCCCCGGCGATGTCGGCTTGGCCGACATCGATGCCGCCGCCGAGGTGGTCAAGGCCTACCCCTCGCACATGATCCCCGCAGCCTCCCAGGTCGAAGCCGCGGCCAAGGCGCTCAACAAGGGCAAGAAGACGACGATCCTCGCCGGTGCCGGCACCGAGGGCGCCCACGACGAGCTGCTCGCCATCGCCGAGAAGCTCCAGGCCCCGATCGTCCATACGATGCGCGGCAAGGAATTCGTCGAACCCGACAACCCCTACGACGTGGGCATGACCGGTCTGCTCGGATTCTCCTCCGGCTACGCCGCACTCAAGGACTGCGATACCCTCCTCATGCTCGGCACCGACCTGCCCTACCAGCAGTTCTACCCCGAGGACGCCACCGTCATCCAAGTCGATGTGCGCGGATCCCAGATCGGGCGGCGCACGAAGGTCGACATTCCGCTCGTCGGAACGGTCGCCGACACCGTCGAGGCGCTGCTGCCGCAGATCAAAGCCAACCGCAGCAGCACTCATCTCAAGTCCCTGACCAAGCACTACCAGAAGACCCGCAGGGACCTCGACGAACTGGCCACTCCGTCGAAGCGGACGATCCACCCGCAGTATCTGACCCGGCTGATCGACGAGATGGCCGATGACGACGCCGTCTTCATCCCCGACGTCGGCTCACCCGTGGTGTGGGCGGCCCGGTATCTGAGCATGAACGGCAAGCGCCGCCTCATCGGCTCCTTCAGCCACGGGTCGATGGCCAACGCCCTGTCCCAGAGCGTCGGCGTGCAGTCGGCGTTCGACGACCGTCAGACCATCGCGCTCGCCGGCGACGGCGGACTGTCGATGCTGCTCGGTGAGCTCATCACACTCACGCAGAACAAGCTGCCAGTGAAGACGGTCGTGTACAACAACTCCTCGCTCAACTTCGTCGAGCTCGAGATGAAGGCGGCCGGTTTCGTCACCTTCGGCACCGACCTCGACAATCCCGACTTCTCGACCATCGCCGAGGCGGTCGGGATCAAGGGCTTCCGCGTCGAGAAGTCCAAGGACCTGCCGAAGGTGGTGAAGGAATTCCTCGCCTACGACGGACCGGCTGTCCTCGACGTCGTCACCGAACGCCAGGAGCTGTCGATGCCGCCGTCGATCACCGCCGAACAGGCCAAGGGCTTCGCGCTCTACGCGATCCGCACGGTGCTCTCGGGCAAGGGGGACGAACTCATCGACCTCGCACGCACGAACATCCGCCAGCTCTTCTGACGAGCACACGCCGAGAAACGGGTTGAGCGTCGAAACACGGGTGTACACACCCGTTTCTCGACGCTCAGCCCGTTTCTCGATGAAGATGAGCGCAACTCAGCCCTGCGTGTAAGGCGCCAGGGCCTGGGCGGTGACGAGGGCGGCGGTCATCGCCTCATGCCCCTTGTCCTCGACCGACCCCTCGAGTCCGGCGCGATCGAGTCCCTGCTGTTCGGTGTCGCAGGTGAGCACGCCGAAGCCGACCGGCTTGCCCGAGTCGATGGCGACCCGATTGAGGCCGTCGGTGGCCGCTTGGCAGACATAGTCGAAGTGCGGGGTGCCGCCGCGGATGACCACGCCGAGAGCGACGACCGCGTCGAAGTGCGGTGCCAGGCGCGCGGCGGCGACGGGCAGTTCGAAGCTGCCGGGCACGCGGATGAGCGTGGCCTCGGCTCCAGCCTCGGCGGCGGCGCGCTGGGCTCCGTCGACGAGACCGTCCATGATCTGGGTGTGCCAGGAGGCGGCGACGATGGCGACTCGCAGGTCAGCGGCGTCGGCGGTGAGTTCTGGTGCTCCGGAATGAGCCATGAGTGTGTCCTTTGTTCGAAGGCTCCGAAGAGCCTGGTTCGTGTTCTGAGTGGGTCGGCCAGAGAGGCCGGGCCGGGTTTCAGCTGGCGACGGCCCCGGCGGCACCGGCACCGTTGCCCGCGCCCGCGCCCGCGCCGACAGTGCCTGCGCCCGCGCCGGCAGTGCCCGTGACCTCCGGCAGCGTGAGCACATGGTGCATGCGCTCGCGCTTCGTGGCCAGGTAGTGCGTGTTCTCCGGCCGCGCCGCGACCTCGAGCGGTACCACGGCTTCGACCGTGATGCCCAGCTCTTCGAGGGCCGAGGTCTTCGCCGGGTTGTTCGTGAGCAGGCGGATGCGAGTCAGCCCGATTGAGCGCAGGATCGTCGCCGCGGCACGGTAGTCGCGGGCGTCGTCGGTGAACCCGAGATCTCGGTTCGCATCCACGGTGTCTCGTCCCTGATCCTGCAGAGCGTAGGCGCGCAGTTTGTTGCTCAGCCCGATTCCGCGGCCCTCGTGCCCGGTGAGGTAGAGAACCGCACCGCCGTGTTCGGCGATGATGCCGAGCGCCAGGTCGAGCTGTTCACCGCAGTCGCAACGGTGCGAACCGAAGACGTCCCCGGTCAGGCACTCCGAATGCAGCCGCACGAGAGGCGCCGGCCCCTCGACGTCGGACTCCGGGGATCCCGCGAACACGCCGAGGTGGTCATGCCCGTTGATCGTGAACGCGCGGGCCCGCAGGCTGCCGTGCTCCGACGGCAGAGCCACCTCCGCGGTCGCCTCAACCGGTTCGTCCCCATATGGTGCAACGGCGACGTTCACCGAGGCGGCCGCCTCGGTGCGGGAATCATCCGCAGCCGAAGACATGGCCGGGGCCGAAGACACGCCCGGGACCGCTGCAACGGCCGCCGGGGAGTCGCCCGACGCATCCGTATCACGCAGCTCGAGGTAGGCGATGAGCTGTTCGATCGAGACCATGACGAGGTCGTGGGCGTCGGCGAAGTCGCGCACCGCGTCGAAGCGCATCATCGACCCGTCGTCGTGAACCACTTCGCCGATCATCGCCACCGGCTGCGCCCCGGCCAAACGCGCGAACTCGACCCCGGCCTCGGTGTGGCCGGGGCGCTCCCGGACACCGCCGTCCTTCGCGATGAGCGGGAAGACATGGCCGGGCCGCGAGATCGCCGCCGGATCAGGATCGGTGGCGGCGAGGACTCGACCGGTCTCGGCGCGTTCGGCGGCGCTGATGCCCGTGGTCACGCCCACCGCGTCGCAGCTGATCGTGTAGGCCGTGCCCTTCGGGTCCTCGTTGTCGGTGACCATCGGCGGCAGACGCAGGGCGGCGGCTCGGTCGGCGGTCATGGGTGCGCAGATGACGCCCGAGGTGTGCCGGACGAAGAGGCCCATCGTTGTGGGATCGGCGAACTCGGCGGCCATGATGAGGTCGCCCTCGTTCTCCCGGTCCTCATCATCGACGACGAGGATGGGGCGGCCGGCGGCAACGGCTGCGATGGCCGCGTCGATGGGATCGAGGCGGCTGGCGTGAGCGATGGGATCAGTCATGATCGACTCCTTGCTGGATGGTGGTGCGGAAGGACAGGAGGCGCGCGGTGTACTTCGCGAGTACGTCGACCTCGACGTTCACGGCCGCGCCCACCGGCAGCTCGCCGAACGTCGTGTGGGTCAGGGTGGCCGGAATGAGGCCGACCTCCACCCACGCCGAGGATGCGCTCGGCTCGGACACGGCCGTCAGCGTCAGGGAGACCCCGTTGAGGGCGACCGACCCCTTGACCGCGGTCAGCGGGGCGAGTTCGGCAGGGATCCCGATGCGCAGGGTCGACCAGTCGGGACGGTCGATGCGGTCGAGGAGTTCACCGCGTCCGTCGACGTGTCCTTGGACGACATGGCCGTCGAAGCGCCCCGAGGCGGGCGTGCAGCGTTCCAGGTTGACCCGGTCGCCCGTGCCCAGGGTGCCGAGTCCGGTCAGGCCCAGGGTCTCGCCCATGACCTCGGCGGTGAAGAGGCCGGGGCGCTGTTCGGCGGGCCGCCTCGTCGAGGTCAGGCAGACTCCGTTGACGGCCAGCGAGCCGCCGAGTTCGAGGTCGGCGACGAGGGGGCCGGCGTCGATGGTGATCGCGGCCGAATCGTTCGTGCGCTCGATCGATTCGATGGTGCCGAGTCCTTCGATGATTCCGGTGAACATGTGACTCCAGATTCCTACGTGTTGGTCGGTGATGGCTGGGGGTCTGCGGCGGCTACGTGCCTGATCCGCAGGGAGCCGGGTTCGGCTGGCTCCTGATCTGTCATTGCGAAGTGCAGCAGGAAATCCGGGCCGAGCCGCGAGACAGCCGGAGTCTCCGTATCGTCGGGAACCAGTCGCAGCGCATCGGACAAGGTGCCGATGTCCAAACCGTCGACACTGCTGCGGCCGGGGCCGATGAGCAGCGGAGCCTGATAGCAGAAGACCTCGTCGACGACCCCGGCGGCGAAGAACGCGCCGAGCACCGTCGGTCCTCCTTCGACGAGAAGATGACGCACCCCGTCGGCGTGCAGTTGGTCCAGGGCGTCCCGGACATCATGGGTGCGCAGATGCAGCGTGTTCGGGTTGAGGGCGAGAAACGAGGTGACCGGCAGCTCGGAGGTGCCGAGCACGACGGGCCGCGGCTGATCGTCTAGCGCGATTCCGTCATGACCGCGGGCGTTGAGACGCGGATCGTCGGCGACTGCGGTGCCGGTGCCGACGAGGATGGCGTCGACTCGGGCCCGGACCTCGTGAGCGTGTGCGCGCGACTCCGCCGAGGTGATCCATCGGCTGGTTCCGTCAGCGGCGGCGACGGCCCCGTCGAGGCTCTGCGCGATCTTCGCCGTGACGAACGGGCGGTCCTCGGCCGTCGACCGGACCCAGCGGGCATTGAGAGCGCGGGAGTCGGCTTCGTACAGTCCCGAACTGACCGTCAGCCCCGCCTCGGCGAGGGTGTGTCCACCGCCCGCGGCAAGGGGGTTCGGGTCGGGGGAGGCGAAGACGACGGAGGGGATCTCAGCCTTGATGATCGCCTCGGTGCAGGGGCCGGTCCGGCCGTGGTGGGCGCAGGGCTCGAGCGTGACGAACAGCGTCGAGGTGGTCAGATCGATGTCGAGGTCGTGGGCGGTGGTGATCGCGTCCACCTCGGCGTGGGGCGTTCCGGCACCTCCGTGGTGACCGGTGACGATCTGGCCGTCGGCTGTCAGGATTGCCGCGCCCACCAGCGGATTCGCTCCGCGAACTCCTTCGCGGGCCGCATTGAGAGCGGCGGCCATCGCCGCGGATTCGAGGTCCGTGAATTCCGCGGCCTCGTCTGGCTGCGTGCCCATGAAAAAACCTCCCGAGCCTTCGCCGGGAGGGAGGATATTGCGGGTGCAACCATCAAAGCGTCTCAGTCGCGTGCGACGGTGCGGTCGAATGCACCGAACACAGCGGCCGAGGCCACCATGCTCCTCCCATCCAGACTCTGACTGTCGGTTTCGGAATTTCACCGAATCAACCGCCTGCACGAATGCGAGCGGGTCGCGGACTGTGACCGCCGGTACGGAATTTCACCGTCCCCGGAACATGTGAGGCCAGGTTAGCACGACCGTCACCGAGGCGGCCGTGAGGTCCGTCACATGGTGACATTCGGGTGGGGTGATTTGCCAAAATGCATAACCTGGGTATATAAATAAGTTATGGATGATGTGGATTCAGCTGAGCTCGTCTCGCGGCTCGTTGTCGTCTCGTCGCGTCTGACCAGAGCGTTTCGACGAGTGATCGGCAACGAGAACTCACTGGCGGCGCTGCGTGCGCTCGCCGTCGTCGAGCAGTATCAACCTGTCCGCGTCGGTCATTTTGCGCAAGGGTATCTCAGTTCTCAGCCCGCGGCGACGAAGCTCCTCGCCAGACTCGAGGAAGCCGGGCTCGTCGTGCGCGAGCCCAGCCCCACGGATGGTCGCGCTTCGCAGTTCTCGCTCACCGATGCCGGTCGGGCGCGGCTGGCGGAGAACCGGGCGATCATGATCGAGCAGATTCAGCCGTACTTCGAGTCGCTGAGCGTCGAGGAGCGTCAGAGCGTCGATCGTGCGCTGGGACTGGTATCGGACTTCCTCAAGGACCGCCACCCGGTCGACGGCGTCGACGAGCAGATCGAGGGCCCGGATTCGGACTCGGACGCGGGCTAGCCGCCGAACACATCGCAGTTTTTCAACCACGCTTCCACGCTTCCGGAACTGATTTCGAAGCGGACGCACCACAGGAAAGGGGACGCGACCAGCAGATGAGAGCGTCAGCAGACAACGAAACAACAGGGGACGAAACGCCCGGCGAACCCGGGGCGGGAACGTCGATCCTTCGCCAGCCACGTGCCGTGTGGGCGGTCGCGTTCGCCGCGGTCATCGCCTTCATGGGCATCGGCTTGGTCGATCCGATCCTGCCGGCCATCTCGGCCGAGCTCGACGCCAGCCCCGCCCAATCGATGCTGCTGTTCACCAGCTACCTGTTCATCACCGGCGGAATGATGTTCTTCACGAGCTTCCTGTCTTCGCGCATCGGTGCGAAGACCACGCTGCTCATCGGTCTTGTGCTCATCGTCGCGTTCGCGGCTCTGGCCGGATTCTCCGGATCCGTCGACCAGATCATCGGGTTCCGTGCCGGTTGGGGTCTGGGCAACGCGCTGTTCATCTCCACAGCGCTGTCGACGATCGTCGGCGCCGCGTCCGGCGGTGCGGAGAAGGCGATCATCCTCTACGAGGCGGCTCTCGGCGTCGGCATCGCCACCGGCCCGCTGCTTGGCGGACTCCTCGGGGGCATCTCCTGGCGCGGACCGTTCTTCGGCACCGCCGTCCTCATGGCCATCGGCTTCATCGCGATCACCGTGCTGCTTCCGGGCGGCACGAGCTCGACCGGGGCTGCCGCGGAGCCGATCAGACTCAGCGCCACGTTCCGAGCGCTCGCTCGTCCGGGGGTGGCTATCCTCGGCGTCTCCGCGCTGCTGTACAACTTCGGCTTCTTCATTCTGCTGGCCTACAGTCCGTTCCCCGTCGAGGCGGCCGCCGCGAAGCTGGGCATGGAGGACTTCGGCGCCATGGGCCTCGGCTACGTCTTCTTCGGTTGGGGCATCTGCGTGGCGATCACCTCGGTGTTCGGCGCTCCCGTGCTGACCAAGCGGATGGGGCGCCGTCGCAGCCTCATCGTCACCCTCGTCGCGCTCGCCGTGCTGCTGGGTGTCATGTCCTTTCTCGTCGAATCGCTGGTCGGGATCGTCGTCTGCATCGTCGTGGCCGGCATGCTTCTGGGTGTGCTCAACACGGTGTTCACCGAATCGGCGATGGAGGTCAGCGACCTGCCTCGTCCGGTTGCCTCGGGCACCTATTCGGGTGTGCGTTTCATCGGCGGTGCCGTGGCGCCGATCGTCGCCGGTGCGGTATCGGAATCCATCAGTGCGGGATCTCCGTACCTCTTCGGTGCCGGGGCCGTGCTGCTGTCGGTCGTCGTCATCTCGCTCGGGTGGAAGGCACTGCGTCGCGTCGACGGGCATATCGATGAGACGCCGGTCGACGAGGCCTATGCACTTACCGGCGGCGACGCCTGAGGTGGCAGCGAACCGCTGATGACGGCGCCCGAGGAGGCAATCCTCGGGCGCCGTTTCCGTGTCCGGACCATGACAAATGGGTGAATCATGAGCTGTGTTGCAGATCTGAAACCGGTTCGACACATGATCGATAGAAAGCCTGGTGCAGAATAGATTTTGCGCTTCCTGAAGATCGGCTGAGAAATCACGGCTCTTCGATGGCGGAACGCGATCAGAATCGTCACCTACAAGCGAAGGTCATCATGTCCTACGACGCGAATGCAGCATACAACTCCGGCACCCCCGGTCAAGGGGCGCCAGGAGCCGGAGTGCCGGCCGGCCAGGGCTATGGAGGGCAGGGCTTCGGCGGAGCGCCACGCGGTGCCGCCAGCCCCGATGACCTCTCGCTGCCGCTCTACGGCGCATCCTTCGGCCAGGCCGTCAAGCGCTTCTTCAAGAACTACGTCAACTTCAAGGGACGCGCCTCGCGCAGCGAGTACTGGTTTGCTGCACTCTTCGTCTTCCTGCTGCTGCTCATCCCGGGGATCTTGTCGGGCATCGGTGCTGCGCAGACGTTGTCGGCTGCCGCCGGCTCGATCGATCCGGCCACCGGGCAGATGAACAGTGTGGCTGCCGGTGGTGGCTCGGTGCTGTCGATGATCGGTGGCACTCTCTCGACACTCATCGGATTGGCGCTCTTCATTCCACAGTTGGCGATCTCGTGGCGCCGTCTCCATGACGCCAATCTCGCTGGACCGTTCTGGTTCCTCGGTCTCATTCCGTTCGTCGGAGGAATCATCTTGATCGTCCTGATGGTCTTGCCGTCCAAGCCCGAGGGACAGCGCTTCGACGTCTGACTCTCTCGGCCTGTGACTCGCTGATGGTCGGCCGGCATTTTCATCTCATCGACTCCGATGAGATGATCGGCTGGCCGACCATTCTTGTACGCGATCACTATTTGAGAGTCACCATGTCCTACGACGCGAACGCAGCATACAACTCCGACCCCGACGTGCCCGGCCCAAGAATGCCGGACCCCGGAATGCCTGGCGGACACGGCTACGATGGGCTCGGATATGGCGGAGCGCCTCGCGGTGCTGCCAGTCCCGATGACCTCTCGCTTCCGCTCTACGGCGCGACCTTCGGCCAGGCCGTCAAACGCTTCTTCAAGAACTACGCGAAGTTCTCCGGGCGGGCTTCGCGCAGTGAGTACTGGTTCGCATACCTCTTCACCGCCCTCGTAGGAATCATTCCCATGATTCTGGGGTTTGCCGGGTCGGCGATCGCCGGAATCTCGGCGTCGGGCGACTCATACAATGCCACCCCTCCCGCCGGTGCGACAGCGCTCATGGCGACTGCCGGAATCCTGATGCTGGTCGCCTTTTTGGCCACGATCGTTCCGTCCATCGCGGTCTCCTGGCGACGCCTGCACGATGCGAATCTTGCGGGGCCCTTCTACTTTCTCTCGCTGATTCCCTTCGTCGGCGGGATCATCCTCATCGTGCTGATGGTCATGGAATCGAAGCCCGAAGGGCAGCGCTTCGACCGCTGAGCCAGGCACCGGTCTCGGCGCAGATATCTGTGTGAGCATCACGCCCCGCTGCTGACACGTCCTACAGCTGCGCGACCATCACGCCCCGTCAGTGGCATCTTGCACCGTTGCACAGGTGCGAGATGCCGCCGGCGGGGCGTTGTGCTGCCACGAGGACGTATTGCGAGGGCCGACCGATCAGGGTCGGCGGACGGTCCTGATGAATGACGTAACCATGGCGACGAAGACGATTGCCCATACCGCGAGGCTGACCCAGAACCAGTGCAGCCCGATCCGCTCGATCGCCGGCACATGATCCGACCGACCCAGGTAGATGCTCGCCACCGCGTACATGCCCACGGGGAAGACCATGCTCCACAGCCCGGCCGCATAGGTCATCGGCACCCGGTGGACGGCATGCCTCCAGATACCCGCGGCGACGAGCGCCGGGACGAGCCACGTGGCGATCGCCCACAGCAGCGCCGAGGATGCTCCGACCAGTACACGTGTCGCCTCGAGCAGGGGAGTCCCGCCGAGATCGAGGATCCGCGAACCCGCCACGATCGCGATCGCCAGTGCGCCCATCGTCACCCAATACGGGGCATCGAGGTCCTCGGGCCCGAACCGATGTCGAAGCACGCGCACAATGATCGCAATCATGCAGGTGAGGTAGAGGGTCAGGCCCACAGCCCACATGACCACCGCCGTGAGCACGAGGAATGTGACCAGGCCGGGCGCGGAATCTGAGGTGTTCGGAAGTTCGATCCCCAGGCTCGCGGCGACCACCGCCACTGATTGAGCGGCCACTGCCCACACGAGCCACGTGCCATTCACCCCTGGCGAGACCGGCCGTGTGCTCGACCCGAGGATCGCGGTGAAGGGAATCCCGTACCCGAACACCAGCCACAGCAGACCGCCGAGAACGAAGAGGGTGAGCGCAGGTGGAATCATGCCCAGACCGACGAAGCCCGTCGCCAGGACGTTCGTGCCGGCCACGGCGGTGAAGAAGCCGAACGCCCGGGAGGGATCATGCAGGTCGGCGCGAACAGCATCGGGATATCGGAGGATCCGCACCACGGTGAGTACGGTGAAGAACGCGTACAGGGTAACGGCAAGCCAGAACAGACCCACGGACAGCGAGTGCAGCCCTGTGAGCTCGGCCCCGATCGACACGATCCCGGTTGCCATCACCGAGGCGAAACATCCGGGTGCCAGTGTCGACGGGCTCAGTCCCCACCGTCTGTGCAGTCCGGTGAGGTTGCGATCGACCGTGCTCATTCGCTCCTCATTCTCATCACCGTGCGTCGAGGGATATCGACGTGTTCGATACTACGACCCCGCCCTCTGTCATCGCGTTACGGCTCCCGCCTTGCGGAGCCGTGCTGCGATCCCCGCCGAGCAGCCACCCGTGTGGCCGCCCGAGGAGTCCGCTCGAGGGCCTCTGCGCGGATAACCGATGTGCAATTCGCGACATCTGAGCGTTCTCGGCTCACGCTCCCATCATTTCCATGAGAGAATTCATTGGAGTTACCAATGGGTAACTTCGCGTGGAGTCGCCCGCTCCACGCTCCCGCGCGCCGGTAGTGGCGTATTCTGCAGTTACCTGCGCGGTGCAGAGATCTCCGGTACAGACCGGATCGACAAGGGCACAGACGACTGGGAGCGATGGCTATGGAGAGCACAATGGACACTCTCGCCGAGGACGCCGACATCGACGCGCCAGCGGTCTCGCTGCGCGGTTGGTCCCTGTCCGGAAAACAGGGCGATGTGTTCACCGATATCGACCTCGAGGTGCCGACCGGCGCCATCGCCGTCGTCCGCGGGCCCGCCGGCAGCGGGAAGACCTCCTTCCTGCTGTCCTTGGCTGCGAGGATGCGGGTCTCGGACGGGGAGGGCCGCCTCGGCGATATCGATATCCGCAAGCAGGCCCGCACCGTGCGCGGGCAGGTTGCGGTCGGACATATCGCCGGGCTGACGGACCTTGAGGACGACTTCACGGTCGCTCAGCACGTCGCCGAACGACAGATCATGCTGCAGCCCTGGTATAAGCCGTGGGCGTCGAAATCGACATTGCGCGAGGTCATCGGCCTCATCCGGGACACTTTCACCACGGCCGGTGAGATGATCGACGAACTCCCGCCGGGGACGTTCTCGAAGCAGGACGCCCAGCGCGCGGACTTCCTCATCGACGATGACGGAGAGGTATTCGTCTCCGAGCTGAGCGAGCTGCAGAAATTCTTCCTCGAATTCGGGCTGGCAAGCCTCAGCCGCCCACCTGTCGTCGTCATCGACAACATCGACTACCTGCGCGAATCCGCCGACCGAGCCCGCGCTTGGGCCGGGATCCTCATCTACCAGCAGCTGCGCAGATCACGGGATCCCGAGGACCTGCTCACGGTCATCGTCTCCTGCGAGGACTCGAGCGAACTCGACATCGCCACCAGGTCGCTCGGCTCCCGCGCGGAGCCGTCGATTGTCGACCTCGAACTGCCGCCCCACCCTCCCGCTCATCGCGGGTCCAAACACTGAACTTCCTGCCCCACGTACACGAATCCGAGGAGATTCCCGAATGTTCTCCCTGCCCTGGTTAGAACTCTCACGATTCAAACGCCACACGATCACGCGCTTGGCGATGATCGTCATCATCGTCATCCCGTCGATCTACGGCGGGCTGTACCTGGCCTCGAACTGGGACCCGGCCGGGCACCTCGACAAGCTGCAGGCAGCGATCGTCAACGAGGACACCGGCGCCGAGAAGCCCGACTCGGACGGAGAGAAGCTCGACGCCGGTCAGGAACTCGTCGACGAGATCACGCCGAAGGGCGAAGGCGGATTCGACTGGGAGGAGACCAGCCAGGAAGAAGCCGACGAGGGGCTGGCCGAAGGGAAGTACTTCGCGGTCCTCGAGATCCCCTCGGACTTCTCCGAGAAGCTCGTGTCGACCGGCGGTGACGATCCGGAGCAAGCAGGGCTGCGGCTGCGAACCGACGACGCCCACAACTTCATCGTCGGGCAGATGGCCGGGACCATCCTCTCCGAGATCAAGGACGGACTGAGTAAGACGACGACCGCCGAGTACGTCAAACAGGTGTATCTCGGATTCAACGATATCCACTCCGAGACGGAGAAGGCTGCAGACGGTGCGGCCGAACTGCACGACGGAGCAGGCCAGCTCCACGACGGCACCGGAGAGCTCGTGGACGGGACGACGAAGCTCGACAAAGGAATCGGAACGCTGCAGACAGGACTCATCGACCTCGACGACGGTGCGGGAGAGCTGAAGAAAGGCAGCGGCGACCTCGCCGACGGAGCCGATACCCTGGCGAAATCCACCACCGAGGCGAAGAACGGCTCGAAGAAACTCGCCGACGGTGCCGGGCAGGTCGCCGACGGCACCTCCGAGCTGCGTGATACCGCCGATGAAGCCACGAGGAAGGCCGAGGACGTCAAACGCAAGGCCGATGACGTCGTCGATGGGGCCCGCCCCAAGCTCGAGCGCGCCGAAGGGGACTTTGACGACGCCCGCACCACCGTGCGCGGGGACATGGACGACCGGATCAAGCAGTTGCAGGAGGACTATCCGGACGACCCGAACGTCAAGAAACTCGCCGAGGATGCCGACAGCCTCGGCGAGGACCTCGATTCCGCGCACAAGCGCGCCTCGGATGCCAAGGATGAAGCCAAGAGCCTCGAGGACAAGCTGACCGACGCGGTCGACGGGGTGATGGACAAGATCCGCACGGCCGATAAGAAGATCGGTCAGCTCGACGACGGAGCGCAGAAGGTCGCGACCGGTGCCGACGACCTCCACTCCGGGCTGATCAAGCTCGACGCAGGTGCGGGAAAGCTCGCCAAGGGAGCCGGTGACCTCCATGACGGTGCCGTCCAGCTCAAGGACGGCACGGCGAAGGCTAAGGACGGAGCCGGTGATCTCAAGGACGGTTCGGAACAGCTCGTTGACGGGTCGACCGAACTCGACAAGGGCGCGGATAAACTCGATGACGGCTCCGGCGAACTGGCCGATGGTCTGCAGAAGGGACTCGAGCAGATCCCGACCTATGACAAGAAGGACCGGGAGAACCGTTCGGATGTCGTGGCTGTTCCCGTCGATGCAGACAAGGTCAAGGACAACGCGGTCGACGCCTACGGCGAGGGACTGTCCGCGTTCTTCGTCTCCTTGGCTCTGTGGATCGGCGGAATGATCACCTATATGGTCATCAACGCCATTCCATATCGGGCGCTGTTCTCATCGGCGACTTCGTCGCGCATCGCCTGGGCCGGCTACGTTCCCGGGCTCCTCTTCGGTATCGCTCAAGTCGCAGTCCTCTACGCGATCCTCGCATTCACCTTGGACTTCTCGGCCGGAGCGTGGCTGTGGACGCTGCTGTTCTCGATGCTCGCGGCGGCGTGTTTCCACTCCGTGCACCAGTTGTGTGTCGCGGCCTTGGGCGGTGTCGGCAGGCTGATTGCCCTGGTTCTGCTGATGCTGCAGATCGCATCGGCGGGCGGAACCTATCCGGTCGAGACGGCGCCGAAGATCTTCCAGATCATCTCACCGTTCTTGCCGATGACGCACGCGGTCAGCGGTCTGCGCACACTGGTTGCCGGTGGTGACATGTTCATCGCAGCCCAGGCGGCCGTGGTCCTGCTGCTGATGACCGCGATCTGTCTGGTCGCCACAACCGTGGTCTGCAGTCGCAAGCGTATGGTCACGCTCACCCAGCTCCATCCGAGCCTGAGCCTGTAGGCCCGGGGGCGGGTGCGGTGACGGCTGAGATGCGGTCATTGACGCGAGTGGTGGCTTGATCGGCGTCTCAGTCGTCGAGGTAGCGCAGGTACCTCTGCGGGTCGTGGAGGAAGCGGCGCCAGTGATCGACCATGTCGAGGTCCTCCCATCGGGATTCGCGCAAGCCCCAGTCGCCGACCTCGACGATCTTCGCTTCTGTGGCTCGGGCGAGGATGGGCGAGTGGGTGGCCATGACGGTCTGCAGGCCCTTCCGCTGGCGTTCGCGGATGAGCTGCAGAAGAGTCAGCGAGGCCGTGAACGACAGCGCGCTCTCCGGCTCGTCAAGGATCCACAGTCCTAGCTCCATGAAACGGCTTGTGAGCATGTCGACGAACATCTCGCCGTGCGATCGCCGGGCATAATGATGGCCGCGCATCGAGCCGACGCCCATGAGATAGGCCATGTTCTCGTGCATCGTTTCGGCGCGAAGGAAGAATCCGCTGCGATTCGTTGTCGCTCCGCGCACGATCTGCAGGTGTTCACTCAGCTCGGGAGGCGCCTCGACGTGATCGCGCACCTCCCAGTCGGAGCCGCCGCCGTGCGGGAGGTCGAGAGCCGTGGCGACGGCCTCGATGATGGTTGACTTGCCCGAGCCGTTCTCGCCGACGAAGACGGTCGTCCGATCGAATTCGAAGCCGGACAGAACGTCGCGAGCGGCCGGCAGATCGCGCAGCCACGGACTCAGCTCCGGAAGGGACACGGCATGTTCGGCCACTGAACGCAGCGGCAGGTCGACTCGAGGATCCATGTCTTGGACGGTACCGATGAGCACTGACATCGTCGACGAAGCCGGTCGCCTCGGCGCAGCCTCTTATCCGAGCGCCAACCGCACGGCCAGCGCCACGAGCACGACGGCGATGATGACGTCGAGGACCTGCCAGACCCTCGGTCGCCCCAAGTAACGGGAGAGCCCGCGGGCGCCGTAGCCGATGACGAGGAACCAGCTGATCGAGCCGAGCATCGCCCCGAACGTGAACGGCCACACCCCGTCCGGACCCTGCTGATTCGCGAGATTGCCGAGCATGACGACGGTGTCGATGTAGACGCCGGGGTTGAGGAACGTCAGCGCCAGAGTGGTGACGATGATGGATTTGAGCGACCGCTGATGAGTGTCCGCCTTCAGTCCGGTGGCATTGCGCGCCGATTTCAGGCTCGTCCACGCGAACCACAGCAGGTAGGCCACGCCCAGCCAGCGCAGGACTTCGAGCGCCCACGGCGCGAGGAGAACGATCGCCCCGATCCCCACCGTGCCCGCCGCGATGAGCAGCACGTCGGCGACGATGCAGATGGTGACGACGACGCCGAGGTGCTCGCGCCGGATCCCCTGCCGCAGCAGGAGCGCATTCTGCGGGCCGACGGCGATGATGAGCGACCAGCCGGTGAGGAGTCCGGTGACGAGATGAGTGAGCACGGGTTCAACATTAGAGAACGACTGATCAGAAGAAAAACAACAGAATACGCATCTGATGCACAATTGCTTCATGAATATCAATCACGTCAAAGCGCTCGCCGCCGCTGTCGACGAAGGCACCGTCGAGGGTGCGGCCTTCGTCCTCGGCATCACTGCCTCGGCGGCGAGTCAGCGCATCCGCACACTCGAGTCCCGCCTCGGGCAGGTGCTCATCCGACGAACGAATCCGATCACCGTCACCGAGGCAGGGCAGGCGATCCTCCGCTACGCCCGGCAGGTCGAGCTGCTCGAATCCGAGGCGCTCGACCGGCTGCACGGCATCGACGCCGACTCCCTCGGAGCGGGCGGATCCGGCGATCGGGGTCGTGAGCCCACGGTGCTCCGGGTGGGGGTGAATGCCGATTCGATGGCGACGTGGTTCCGCCCGATATTCGCCGAGGCGGCCGGCTGGGACGATGTCGTCCTCCGCATCGAGATGGTCGACCAGGACAAAGCGCTGCCGCTCTTGGCATCGGGAGAGGTGCTCGGCACGATCACCTCGACGTCGACCGGCGGATACGGGACGACGGTCGCCGAGCTCGGGGCGATGCGCTACACCGCCGTGGCCGAACGCTCCCTGATCGATCGGCATTCCACCGGCACCGAGGCGGACCTTGAGAGGCTGCCGATGGTGAACTTCGGCCAGGACGACGACCTGCAATTCGAGTTCCTCCGCCGCTGCGGAGTCGACGGTCGGCCGCCGATGTCGGTCGTGCCGGGGTCAGCGGAGTTCGCGGCCGCAGTAGAGGCTGGCCTCGGTTGGGGGATGGTGCCGGTCATGCAGCTCGACGAACTCGACGCCGACCTCGTCGAGATCGGCACCGAGCCGCATATCGACGTCCCGCTGTACTGGCACCACTGGACTCTGGCATCGGACAAACTCTCGCGACTGACCGAGGGGCTGCGCCGCGCGGCCGCCGACATGCGGTGAGTGGGTGAGGCCGGCTTGCGGTGAGTCTCTGCTGGGCCGCTCAGGAGCTGAGGAGCTTGTCGATCGTCCATTTGACCTGTTCATGTGCAGCGTCGACCGTCATGGTCTCGGGCGAGATGATCGAATGCAGAGCGATGCCGTCGACGGTGGTGAAGAGCGCTGTGGCGGTTGGCTCCACCTCGGCGGGGTCGATGTGTCCCTCCTCGGCGAGCAAGTTCAGCCAGCGATGCAGACTGTCATAGGTGACTCGGTGGCCGTGTTCGAGGAGGCGCCGGGACACTGCCCGCTTCTCGGCGCCGAGAGCGTGCAGGTGCATGGAGAACCAGGTTTCGAGCTGCACGTCCCGGTGCTCATGAGTCGGCAGAAACTGGGCACAGCATTCATAGAGCCGGTCGGCTGGGGCGCGGGCCGTATCGTCGATGGAGAAGTCCCTGACGACGGTGTCGATGGAACGCAGTGCGACCGCCTCGTGGAGGTCTGCCTGGGTGGGGAAGTAGTGGCGCAGCGTCGACGGTCCGACCCCTGCTTCCTTGGCCACAGCGCGCACGCTGAGGTTCGCCTGCCCCGGCTGCGACCCCTCCGCCAGGCGAATCGCCGCGGTGATGATGTCGTCTCGCTTCGACAACCGAGCTCCTTGCGTCATTGACATCGGTGCTTTGCCTCAGTGTATAGTACATTGTACTAGTACGGTGTACTAAAGCGTTGAAGCGACGCGGCAGGAACAGTGTGCTGACCCGACCAGAGGACCCCAACGGAAGAAGAGAGAGCCCTCATGATCGACAGTCTGCAGGAATTCGCCGGAAGTTTCCCCGACTGGCTGCAGTGGGCGGGCGTTCTGCTCGTCTCAGCCATCCCCTTCGTCGAGTCGTACTTCGGCTCCGTGATCGGCGTGGCAATCGGCTTGCATCCCGTCGTCGCAATACTGGTGGCCGTCATCGGCAACGTCATTTCAATGCTCGCCTTCGTCTACGGAGCCGGTGCGATCAGAGACAGGGCGACGAAGAGCAAAGAGGTCGAGGAGAAGCCGAAGCGTCAGCGGCTCAAGCGCATGTTCGACAGATTCGGCGTGCCGGGAGTCTCGTTGCTGGGCCAGACACTCCTGCCCTCGCAGATCACCTCATCGGCAATGGTCGGATTCGGTGCGAACCGCAATGTCGTGGCCATCTGGCAGATCATCTCGATCATCCTCTGGGGCATCCTCTTCGGTGTGCTCGCCACCCTCGGCGTCGAGTACGCCCTGCGCTGAGCTGAAAGCGGTCCTGACCGAGCCCCGTCTCGATGTGCTGACCACATTGTGATGCGGCGCGGGGAGCGGCCCGCGATGTCAGTGCCTCCACCTAGACTGGCCCCATGACGGAATCCACCCCGACATCCCCACCCGCTGCCGGCTCTTCCGGCACGACTGACGACTTCGCGATCGAGGCGCAGCGCATCCTCGCCGAGCTCACCGCGAACCCGACCGCGCGGTTCCGCGATGGCCAGCTCGAGTCCATCCGCGACCTCGTGCAGGGCAAGAAGCGCGTCCTCGTCGTCCAGCGCACCGGCTGGGGCAAGTCGGCCGTGTACTTCGTCGCCACCCGTATGCTCCGGGCCTCGGGCACCGGGCCGAGCCTCATCATCTCCCCGCTGCTGGCGCTCATGCGCGACCAGATCTCCGCGGCCGAACGCGCCGGGGTCCGCGCCGCCAGCCTCAACTCATCGAACGTCACCGAATGGGACTCCGTGCTCGAGGACCTCAAAGCCGGCAGCCTCGACGTCCTCCTCGTCTCCCCGGAGAGGCTGAACAATCCGCAGTTCCGCGACGAAGTGCTGCCGCAGCTGCTGGCCTTCCTCGGCCTCATCGTCGTCGACGAAGCCCACTGCATCTCCGATTGGGGCCACGATTTCCGCCCCGACTACCGCCGCATCGGCAGGATCCTGTCCGAACTGCCTCGCGACACCCCGGTGCTCGCGACGACGGCAACCGCAAACTCCCGCGTCGTCGCCGACGTTGCCGAACAGCTCGGCGATGACACCACCGTCGTCCGCGGCGAACTCGCCCGCGATTCCCTGCGTCTCGGAGTCCTCAGCGGGCTCGACGCCAGTGCCCGCATCGCCTGGCTGGCCTCGCACCTGAACGACTTCACCGGGTCCGGCATCGTCTACACGCTCACCGTCTCTGCTGCCGAGGACATCACCCGAATGCTGCGCGAACAAGGCCACGAGGTCCGCGCCTATACGGGCCGGACCGATGCCGAAGAGCGCGCCGAACTCGAACAGCAGCTCAAGGACAACCGCCTCAAGGCACTGGTGGCCACCTCGGCGCTGGGCATGGGATTCGACAAGCCCGACCTCGGATTCGTCATCCACATCGGCGCGCCCTCCTCGGCCGTGGCCTACTACCAGCAGGTCGGTCGCGCTGGCCGCGCCACGGACTCCGCCGACGTGCTCCTGCTGCCGGGCGCGGAAGATGAGCAGATCTGGGAGTACTTCGCGACCGCGTCGATGCCGAACCAGGATGACGCGAATGCGGTGCTCGCAGCCCTCGCTGAGGCGGACGGGCCCCTGTCCGTGGCTCGCTTGGAGACCTTGGTCGGAACCAAACGCTCCCGACTCAACCTGCTGCTCAAGACCCTCGAGGTCGAAGACGCCGTGACGAAGGTCAAGGGCGGGTACGTCTCGACCGGGCTGGGGTGGACTTATGACCGGGACCGGTATGAGAAAGTCGCGGCCGTCCGAGCCGAAGAGGCCCAGGCCATGCTCGACTATGAGGCGACCGGGCAGTGCCGGATGGAGTTCCTCATCCGTCAGCTCGACGATCCCGATCCGCAGCCCTGCGGTCGCTGCGACAACTGCGCGGGAGTGTGGTTCTCCGCCGAGATCTCTGACGAACAGCGTCAGGCAGCGGCCGGAAACCTGCACAAGATCGGCCTGCCCATCGAGCCGCGCAGCACCTGGCCCAGCGGGCTGGCCAATATCGGCGTCCCGCTGAAGGGCCGGATCCCGGCCGAGGAACTCGCCGAGGAGGGGCGCGCGATCGCGCGGCTGTCCGACCTCGGGCAGGGGCAGACCCTCCGGGCGTTCCTTGCTCCGGATGCTCCCGACGCCGAGGTGCCCGGTCAGATCGGCAAGTGGTGCCTCGAAGTCCTGGCGCAGTGGGATTGGAAAACACGGCCCGAGGTGGTCGTGTCGATTCCGAGTGCCCGACGTTCCGTGACGGTGCGGTCTCTGGCCGCGAACCTTGCGGCGGCCGGCCGTCTCATCGACGGTGGCGAGCTGCTGCAGGTCGGCGACCACGGCACCCCCGATGTCAACAGTGCCTTCCGCGTCAAAGACCTCTACGAGGCGTTCGTTGTTCCTCCGGAAGTTGAGGAGGCAGTGGCCGGGAATTCCGTGCTGCTCGTCGACGACGAGGTCGTCTCGCGGTGGACGATGACGGTGTGTGCACGATTGCTGCGCAAGGCGGGAGCCACCTCGGTGCTGCCGTTCGCGCTCGCTCTGCGGGCCTGAGCAGTTCTCACGCTCTGCGGAGGTCGCGGACCAACCTCGGCGTTGACCAGCGTCCGACCTGCCCGGCCCACATCGACCAGGGGTAGGAGAGCCGAAAATGGAAGTAGTTGACGTACTCGGCGACCGCGAACAACCACACGGCGATGATGAGAACCGCGCTGAGTGAAGCGCCGGGCCAAGCGACGACGATGCCGATCCCGGAGGCGACAAGCACGAGCGGGTTGATGATTCTCAGGCCCCGATAAAGGCGGGATACCGCGCGGGGTACGGGCTCGGGCAGATGATGCCGGGCGAGCAGCCAGTAGATCCCAGCTTGGACGAGGATGAAGAGCAGCGGGAACAATGCGCACCACAGAGCGGTCCCGGCGCCGTCGGCGGCGATGAAGGCGAGTCGTGTCGGGACGACAGCGAAGACCGCCGCGGCGACGATCTCCCCGAGCCCCAGGCTGAGGAATCGCCGTCGCAGCGGTGCAAAACGGTCGGTGTCGGTCACAACCGGATCAGTGGCTGTCGCAGAGCAGTCGACCGAAACTGTGCTGGGCCGCCTCGGTAATGGTCACAGATTCTGCTGCAGCTGGAACGTCGCACCCTCCGGGTCGGTGACCGTGACGATGCGACCGTACGGGGAGTCTTCGGGACCGGCGAGCACCGTGCCGCCGAGCTCGGTCACCTTCGCGGCCGCGGCATCGGCGTCTTCGACGTTGAAGTAGGTGCGCCAGTAGGAATTCTGTGCCCACTGACTGGCGTCACAGATTCCGGCCACAGCATCGTCGCCGTCGCCGTGTGTCGAGTACGGGAAGCCCTCCATCGGGGTGATGTCGAATGAGAAGACCTTGGCATAGAAATCATTGGCCGCCTGATAGTTCGTCGTCATGAGCTCGAACCACACGGGAGTTCCCGGGGTGAGCGGAGTGTCGAAGCCGGAGAACTCACTGGGCTGCCACATGCCGATGGGTGATCCCGTCGGATCGACGACGACAGCCATCTGACCGAGCGGGCCGACGGGCATGGGGCCGACGACTTCGGCCGCTCCGGCGCCCACCGCAGCCTGATAGGTTCCGGCGATGTCCCCAGTGTGCAGGTAGGTCGACCAGGCCGTGGGCATCTCCGGGCTCGGGGTGCCGTCCATGTTCATGGCTCGCATGGCGCCGCCGACGTTGCCTCCGTCCTTCGTGACCATGTGGTAGTGGCCGAATTCCTCACCCATGTCGGTGAATTCCCAGCCGAAGAGCTGAGTGTAGAAGTTCTGGGCGGCGTCGAAGTCCTGACAGACATAGTCGATCCAGATGGGCTGGCCCTCGCGGGGGTTGACAGGCATTGCTTCTCCTCAATTGGTGGGGTGGAGGTGAGTTGCAGTTGTCGTTGCCGGCCGCAGGGTGATGACCCTACTGCCAAGCGCGCGTGAAATCCGCGAAGCAGTCGGTCAGCGCCGCCTGCAGAAGCGGACCGAAGGTCACGCGCCCGACCCCGAGCTCAGCGAGCTGAGAGAGGTCGAGTTCTTCGGGCACCGCGCCCTTGATCGGGTGCGCGGTGACATTGAGCGGCAGAGTGATCTGCGCAAGGATCGACTTGAGCGTGCCCACATCGGGGAGACGGACGGGATAGACGGAGTCCGCGCCGGCTTCCGTGCACAGACGAAGGCGGCGGACCACCTCGGCGGTGGGGTCTTCGAAGTCACCGGGGTACTTGAACACATCGGTGCGGGCATTGATGACCACATGGACCCGCTGCGCTTCCGCGGCTTGGCGCAGGCTCCAGATGTATTCGGCGTGCTCGTCGGGACTGCGCATGCTGCCCCGACTGTGGACCGTGTCCTCGATGTTCACACCCACGGCTCCGGCCTCGAGGAGGCCGGCGATGAGTTCGGGAGCGGGGGTGTCGTAGCCGGATTCGAGATCCGCGGTGACGGGAACATCCACCGCCGAGGTGATCCGGGAGATCCCCTCGAGCGCTTGCCCGAGCGTCATGTTCTCTCCATCGGCATGGCCGAGCGAATCGGCGAGCGGATGGGATCCGATGCTCAGTGCATTGAAGCCGACGTCGACCATCGCGCGAGCCGACCAGGCATCCCAGACGGTCGGCAGCACGAGTGGTTCGTCCTGGTGATGTCCCTGCAGGAGGGTGAAAGCGCGTTCGGCGAGAACCGTGTAATCGACCATGGTCACTACTTTTCCACTGTTGTGCCTCGACACGCCAGGGGTCGGACCGGTTCACCAGAAGGTTTCAGGCGGGCGCAGTGATAGCGTGAACAACATCCGATGTCGCCGTACGGAGGAGCACAGGTGGCCGGTTCGGGCACCATCCGCGTTTCGCCCAAACCCGAGCGGGTGTGGGCACTTCTCGCCGTGCTCGCCGCCATCGCCACGATCCTCATCGAGATTCCCGCAGCTTTGCTGTCCGAAGGCGGCTACTCCTTCGCCCAGCAGCCCATCAGCCACCTGGGAATGACCGGATGCGGGGATTGGGGAGACGCGGAAACCCCGATCGAGGTCTGCTCACCTGCCCATCCCTTCGTCAACGGCGTCTCTATCATCGCCGGATCGATGCTCGCGATCATCGCCTTCATCTGGCACGACTGGATCGCCCCGAGTCGTTGGGGCAGGTGCGGGTCCTTCCTGCTCGCCGCCGGCGGAATGCTGTTGGCCGGAACCGGGATGGTCCCCGCCGATATCGATCCGACTCTGCATGCTGTCTTCGGTTTCGGCGGATCCGCAATCCAGAATCTCGGTCTGCTCTCCGCAGGCATTGCCTTGATCCGGTGGACCGAGAAACGTTGGATCGGTCCCGTCGAATTCGGCGGGCTCACTCTCGGACTGGGCGTTTTCGGTCTCGCCGGAGCACTGTTCCTGGCCGCTCCCGAGACCTGGAACCTGCCCGTCGGCATCGTCGAGAGAGCCGCGTCCTACCCGTTCCTCATCTGGTTCATCCTCGCCGGATGGATGCAGCTGCGCGACGCCTCCAGGCGAAAACGCGAGCTCGCCTCCGGACCGTGAAGTCGGCGAGCGAGTGAGCTTCCGGGGGCTGAGGCTCTACAGCCGCGGAGTCCGCGGCGGCACCTGCCGGCGCTCACCCGTGGCTTCGAAGGCCGCGGCGATCTCGATGAGTGCGGAATCGTCCCAGCCGCGACCGGCGATCGTCAGTCCCACGGGGATACCGGTGTCGGCCATGGTTCCCATCGGCACCGTCACCGACGGGATGCCGAGGTGACGGGGTACGAGGTTGCCGTTGGCCACCCACGTGCCGTTGCGCCATCCCAGGTCCGCCGACGCTTCGTCGACGTCCATGTCCGCCGGTCCCACATCGGCCAACGCCGGGAAGACCACCGCATCGAGGCCGTGCTCATCCATCCACTCCTCGAGGTCGACCCGGCGGGTCTCCTCGAGCCCGCGCAGACCGGATGCGAGCTCGGGGATCTCCGTGACCGAGGCGTATCGATTCGTGCGCACCTGTTCCGGGTAGGTCGCGATGTCATCGTCGAAGCCGACGTATCGATCGGGAAGCGCACCGGGTGGGTGGGGGAAGATCATGGCTCCGTCCACCTCGGCGAGGGTGGAAAGGTTCGGGTCGCCGTTCGCGGCGAGGAAATCGTCCCACCCCCACGACGAGAGGTCGTTGATCTCCCGATCGAGGTAGTCGGCGGTGACGAACCCGCGCGTCGCGATCGTCGGGGCACCGGGCCGGTCGCCCTCGTAGTTGCTCACGACCGGGAAGTCGGTCTCGACCACCTCGGCGCCTGCGGATTCGAGATCGGCTCGCGCTGCCCGCCAGGCCTCCATCACCGAGGCGCGCGTCTCGACTCGGTCTCCCGTGGGCCCGCCGATCCCGCCGTCCGGGTTCGTCCCGGCGTCGTCATCGGCGTTGATGTACATCCGCGGCACGCCGAGGCGCTTGCCGGCCAATACTGTCTGTGCCACCGCGACCGATTCCGGCAGCAGCGCAGCATAGGAGTCCGGGCGCACCGCGCTCGCCTTCGGGATCTCCACCCAGGGCTGGACTCGCCAGAAATCCCCGCGGGACTGCTCGTCGTCGGCGACGATGACATCGAGGACCTCGGCCAGGTCAGCCATCGTGCGAGTGTGGGGGACGACGACGTCCATGGTCGGCACGAGCGGCCAGTTCCCGCGCACGCTGATGACTCCGCGCGACGGGGTGTAGGCGATGAGCGCATTGTGCGAGGCCGGAGCGCGACCCGATGACCAGGTCTCCTCGCCGAGCCCGAAGGCGGCGAAGCTCGCCGTGGTGGCCGTTCCGGAGCCGTTCGAGGAACCGGAGGCGAAGGCGCTGGTCAGCCAGTCGGCGTTATACGGGCTTTCGGCGCGGCCGTAGAGTCCGCGCTGCATGCCGCCGTTGGCCATCGGCGGCATGTTCGTCAGACCTAGGCAGATGGCGCCGCCGGCGCGTAGCCGTTCGATCGTGAACGCATCTTTCTGCGCGATGAGCTCGGCGAAGGCCGGCGATCCGGAGGCCACGGTGAGACCGGCGACCATGTAGCTGTCCTTCGCGGTGTACGGGATCCCGTCGAGGGGGCCCAGCGTCTGACCGGCCGCACGTCGTTCATCGGAGGCGGCCGCCTCGGCGAGTGCCTGCGGGTTGGACACGATCACGGAGTTGAGCTTCGTGTCGGTCTCGGGACCGTCGAATGCCGCGATCCGGTCCTGATAGACCTCGACGAGCTCCACCGAGGTGGTGCGGCCGTCTTCGAGCGCGGCTCGCAGATCGGCGATGGACGCTTCGACGACATCGAACTTCGACATGTTCATCCTCCGGGCACTGGGCGGTGCGTGGGGCACTCGGCATTGAGTGCGCGATTCGGGTGTGTTCCCGTCCAGGCTAGCGCCGATCAAGTCGCGCCGCTCTGCGGATTTCGTTGTCAGGGGCATGTGATAACGGATTCTACAAGTTGTAGAATGAAGGTGGAGATGGTCTCCGAACTGTTCCACACTGAGGCAGTCGCAAGGATGTGATGGCATGCCGCGAAGAGTGAACGACTATCGAGGACTGGCCGAGGTCAGTCGGGTCCTGCTGCTGGGTGCTGTGCAGAATCACCCGGGCAGCCGACTCAAGGAGCTCGCTAACGAGGTCGGACTGCACATCAACACGGCCCGTGACCATCTGCGCGTGCTCATCGACGAAGGATTCATCTTCCTGCAGCCGGAATCGACGGGAGCGAGAGGCCGACCGCCGATGGTCTACCACCCGGTCGACGATCCGGAGGCGAACGCAGCAGCGGCCGAGCGCATCGCCCGCGCCCGGGAGCATCACGATGTGCTCTGCCGCCTCGTGGCCGGAGCTGAGCTGCGTCCGGCCGCTCTCGACGATCTCGGTGACGAGGCAGGCACGCAATTCGATCTGCTCTACGAACACCTCGATGATTCGGGGATGGAACCCGAGCCCGACGCCGAAGGGCTTCGGATCTCGTTGGCTCCGTGCCCGCACTACCGGATGGTGGGTGACGATCGTGCGATCGCGTGCGGTATCCACGCGAAGATCGTCACGGACCTCCTCCGCCAGGTGTCCGGACCGCTCGAACTGGATCAGCTGCAGCCCTATGTTGCGGAGAGCAGATGTCAGATCCTGCTCCGGCAGCGCGGATGCCCGGATCCGGATGAGACCAGCGACCCGCGCCCGACGGAAGAGACCGACGGCCCCGACCCTCAGTAGTCGATGGTCTCCCAGCCGCGACGCTGGGGCTGACGTTGCCTGTCCTTCGACCGATAGATGATGTACGGCCTGGTCAGGTATCCCAGTGGTGCGGCGAAGACGTGGACGAGTCGGGTGAAGGGCCACAGCGCGAAGATGAGGATCGCTGCGAGCACGTGCACTTGGAATCCGATCGGGGCGGTCGACATGAGGGCGATATCGGGTTGGAATGCCCAGAACTGTCGGAACCATACGGACACGCCCTCCCGGTAGTCGTACCCGCCGAGTGCCGAGTCGAAGATCGTCGAATAGACCCCGGCGAGGATGACGACCGAGAGCATGAGATACATGAGTTTGTCGAGCCGGGTGGTCGCACCGAACACCCGATTGTTCGTTCTGCGACGGTAGATGAGCAGGACCAGCCCGCCGACCGTGGCCGCAGCTGCGCCAAGCCCGATCGTGATCGCCATGAAGTGATACATGTGATCGGTGATGCCCACCGCCGCAGTCCACGACTTCGGAATCCCCAGGCCGACGACGTGGCCGAGGAAGACGAAGATGATTCCGTAGTGGAACAGCGGGGAACCGATGCGCAGGAGCTTCGACTCGTAGATCTGCGACGACCGCGTCGTCCAACCGAAGCGGTCACGTCGGAACCGCCAGATATGACCGAGGATGAACACGGCCAACGCCATGTAGGGGATGATCACCCACAGGAACGTCTCGAGCACCGTCGGTGAGTTCATGATCGCTCTCCTGTCACGTCCGTCAGCGGGATGAATGTCTGTTTGCCACCGGCCGAACACTGTCCCGCAGCCGCCCCAGACGACACCGAGGCAGCCGCCGTCATCGCCGCGGTGGTCTCGGCCGCGCTCGGCGGAAGATCGCCGTATCCTCCGAGTCCGTCCAGTCCCACCGTCTCCGTGGCCGGTCCTTCGGCAGCGAGCCGTTCGACGGCATGGATGTCGTCTCCGTCGAGGGCGGGCAGGGTGCCGCAGACCGCGCGGATGGTTCCGGCCCAGGGAGAGCCGATCTCGTCGAGGTGGAGACGCAGCAGTTCGATCCCGGCCCGGTTGGACAGCAGGATCCGCACCCCGGCGCGAAGATCGTGCCCGGCGGCGAACTCGAGCACATAGGTGAGATGGTCAGGCAGCTGTGATTCGTCCATGTCGAGCCCTGCCGCCCGGTAGATCTCCTTGATCTCCAACAGCGCCTGCCCGCGCTTGCGCGTGTCGCCGTTCGAGAAATAGGTAAGGAACAGACAACCGCGCCGCCTGGTATCGAAGGTTTCGACATAGTCGGCGCGCAGTCCGATGGGATCACCGGCACCGAGGTGGCCGATCGTCTCGTCCAGATCGTCCTTGAGATGATCGGGGACTCCCGCCTGGTCGAGCAGCGCAGAGATCTGAGGCAGCCGTTCGAGCAGATCGTCACCGGGGTAGTCGATGAGCCAGGATGCCGCCGCGAAGATGGCTTGCAATGCCGAATCGTCGATTCCCGGGGCAGTCTGTCCGCCCGACTTGGCATGGTCGGCGGCGCGTTTCGTCCATTTGGACAGGAACTTCAGAGGTCGGTACATCGTCAGGCCCCTGCCGGTCCGTCGACGGTCGGGAACAGGCCGGTCGGACGCCCCTTCCCGTCCCAGTTGAGCAAGTTGAGCCGACCACGCAGATGCGAGCGTTCTCCCTCGTCCTCTGCGCTGCGTTCGGCCAGCGGGTCCGACATCCCAGAGGTGCCCGCAAATCCCCTGGAGGCGACATCGGGCATCTCGTTCATGCCCGGTCCGCCGTCGGCATTGAGCGGGCAGTCCGTGCCGATGCCTTCGAGACTGTGGGCCTGCTCGGAGTGGCCGGCGGGGATGACATAACGTTCGTCGTACTTCGCGATCGCCAGCAGTCGGTACATCTCCTCCATCGACTCCGGAGTCATCCCCACGGCATGGGGTATGCGCACATCGGGCTCGATGCCCATATTGATATCGCGCATGAATGCCCGCATCGCTGCCATTCGGCGGAGCACATCGGCGACGACATCCGTATCCCCGGCGGTGAACAGGTTCGCGAGGTATTCGATGGGGATGCGCAGCTCATCGATCGCGGCGAAGAGGTTGACGGCGTTCTCCGCGTCGTAGCCGGTGTCCTTGACGACGTCGACGACCGGCGACAGCGGCGGGATGTACCAGACCATCGGCATCGTCCGGTACTCCGGATGAAGCGGCAGCGCGAGGTCGTATTCCTTGATGAGCTTGTACACCGGGGACCGCTGGGCGGCCATGATCCAGTCGTGCGGAATGCCTGCCCGCTCGGCGGCATCCATGACATCCGGATCATGTGGGTCGAGGATGAGGTCCTTCTGCGCGGCGAAGAGGTCCTTCTCATCGGGGACCGACGCCGCCTCGGTGACTTTATCGGCGTCATAGAAGACCAGCCCGATATAACGCAGGCGACCCACACAGGTCTCCGCACAGACAGTCGGCTCACCGTTTTCGATGCGCGGATAGCAGAACGTACATTTCTCGGCCTTGCCGGTGCGGTGATTGAAGTAGATCTTCTTGTACGGGCATCCGGAGATGCACATCCGCCAGCCACGGCAGGAGTCCTGGTCGACGAGCACGATCCCGTCCTCCTCGCGTTTGTAGATCGCACCAGATGGGCAGGAGGCGACGCAGGAGGGGTTGAGGCAGTGTTCGCAGATGCGCGGCAGGTAGAACATGAAGGTCTCTTCGAACTCGAGTTTGACCTTGTCGCCGATCGACTTAAGCATCGGATCGAGATCGGCCTTGGCATACGTCCCGCCGAGGTCGTCATCCCAGTTGCCCGACCACTTGATGTCCATCCGCTCGCCGGTGAGCAGGGACTTCGGCGGCGCCGTGGGAATGTGCTTCTGCTCCGGAGCCGAGAGCAGGTTGTCGTATTCGTAACTCCACGGCTCGTAGTAGTCCTCGATGCCCGGCAGCTTCGGATTCGAGAAGATGGACGCGAGCTTCTTCAGCTTGCCGCCGGCCTTGAGCTTGAGCCGGCCGTTCCTGCTCAGCGCCCAGCCGCCCTGCCACTTCTCCTGATCCTCGTAGCCGCGCGGGTAGCCCTGCCCGGGCCGGGTCTCGACATTGTTGAACCACACGTATTCGGTGCCCTTGCGGTTCGTCCACGCCTGTTTGCACGTGACCGAGCATGTGTGGCAGCCGATGCATTTGTCGAGGTTCATCACCATCGCCATCTGCGCCATGATTCTCATCAGTGTGCCTCCTGTCCCCGAGTCGGTGTCTGGTGCTGATCGTCTGTGTGGGCCACGGCTGCTCAGTACTCCACGTTCTGGTTGCTGCGACGCCGGATCACGGTCACCTCGTCGCGCTGATTGCCTGTGGGCCCGTAGTAGTTGAAGGCGAAAGACAGCTGGCCGTACCCACCCACGAGGTGAGTCGGCTTGATCATGATCCGTGTCAGGGAGTTGTGGATGCCTCCGCGCTGTCCGGTCGTCTCAGTGAGCGGAACATTGACCGTTCGCTCCTGCGCGTGGTGCATGAACGCCGTCCCCTGCGGCATCCGATGGGACACGACGGCGCGGGCGGCTACGACGCCGTTGCGGTTGATCGCCTCGATCCAGTCGTTGTCGGCGATGCCGACCGCCTCGGCGTCCTCGACGCTCATCCAGATCGTCTGCCCGCCGCGGCCGAGGCTCATCATGAAGAAGTTCTCCTGATACATCGAGTGGATCGCCCATTTGTTGTGCGGGGTCAGGTAGCGCACCGCGATCGCGGTGCCGTCCGAGTCGCCGATCTGCGGTTCGCCGAACAGAGCATTCATGTCCAGGGGCGGGCGGAACGTCGGCAGTGCGTCCCCCATCTCCATGAACCAGTCATGGTCGACGTAGAACTGATAGCGTCCGGTCAGTGTGTGCCAGGGTTTGAGCCGCTCCACATTGATTGTGAAGGGCGAGTAGCGGCGTCCGCCGGACTCGGAGCCCGACCACTCCGGGGAGGTGATCACCGGCACGGGGGCAGCCTTCGCATCCTCGAAGGAGACCTGTTTGCCCTCGTGCTCGGCGGAGAGATCTGCCAGCTTCTGCCCGGTGCGCCGCTCGAGGGTGGTGAAGCCCTCGGTGGCCATCAGCCCGTTCGTCGTGCCGGACAGACCGAGGATGTAGTCGGCGGCGCGCCGGTCGGTGTCCAGTCGCGGCTGGCCCTTGCCCGCACCTTTGCTCGCGACTCCGTTGAGCCGACGCAGCCGTTCGACGTGATGATCGACGTCATAGCGGATGCCGCGGGCGTTCATCCCCTGGGACTCGAGCAGCGGACCGATCGAGGTGTACTTGTCGTGGATGGCGGTGTAGTCGCGTTCGACCTCGACGAGTTTGGGCATCGTCTTGCCCGGCACCGGTTCGCATTCGCCGAACTTCCAGTCCTTGACCCGCCCGTGCGGGGTGTTCAGGGCGTCCGGGCTGTCGTGCTGGAGCGGTTGGGCCACGACATCCGTTCGCGTGCCCAGGTGAGTGCGGGCGAGCTCGGAGAACTTCTCGGCGATCGTCGCCCAGGTCTCCCAATCGTTGCGTGACTGCCACGGTGTGGCGATCGCCGGGTTGAACGTGTTGACGAAGGGATGCATGTCCGTCGTCGACAGGTCGTGCTTCTCGTACCAGGTGGCCGCCGGCAATACGACGTCCGAATGCAGCGTCGTCGTGGTCATCCTGAAATCCAGGGTCAGGAGCAGGTCGATTTTGCCCTGGGGAGCATCCTCGCGCCAGTCGACGTCGCGCGGTCGCAGATTCTCAGGCGTCTCCTCGGCGGAGACCGAATTGTCGACACCGAGCAGGTGCTTGAGGAAGTACTGGTCGCCCTTGGCGGAGGAACCCAATGTGTTCGCCCGCCACATCGACCAGATGCGCGGATAGTTGTTCTGCGCATCCGGGTCCTCGACGGCGAAGCGAAGCCTTCCGGCCTTGAGCTCGTCGACGATGTGCTCGGCACTGGTCTTGCCCGCCTGGTTGGCCGCCTCGGCGATGTCGAGGGGATTGTCGTCGAAGGTCGGATAGTACGGCTGCCAGCCCAGACGCGCGGATTGAGCGACGGCATCGGCGGTCGACATCCCTGTGAACTTTCCGTGTCCGGCCCGCGCCGAGAGCATATCGGCCCCGAACTGGTCATAGCGCCACTGATCGGTGTGCATGTACCAGTACGTCGTCTGCGTCATCTGCCGCGGCGGGCGCACCCAGTCCAGGGCATTGGCCAGGTGCAGCCATCCGGTGAAGGGACGGATCTTCTCCTGGCCGACGTAATGGGCCCAGCCGCCGCCGTTGACTCCCTGCGTTCCGCACAGCGTGGTCAGGGTGAGGAAGGTGCGGTAGGTCTGATCCGAGTGGAACCAGTGGTTCGTGCCCGCACCCATGATGATCATCGACCGGCCCTTCGAGTCCCGCGCATTGGCGGCGAATTCGCGGCCGATGCGAGCTGCTGCCTGCCACGGCACTCCCGTGATCGCCTCCTGCCAGGCTGGGGTGTTCGGGCTCGTCGCATCCTCATAGTTCTCCGCCCACGTCCCGGGCAGGCCGGGCCGCCCCACCCCGTATTCGGCGAGCATGAGGTCGAAGACCGTGGTCATGACTCTCTCGCCGAGGCGGACGACCGGAACCCCGCGCGTGATCTCGTCGATCTCGCCTTGGGCAGCGGTATCGAAGCGCGGCAGCGTGACCTCGACGGCATCGCGGATGCCGTCGGTCGCCTCGGCGATGGACAGGGCCGGGTCGATGTCCTCGAGGTCGAGGTTCCACTTGCCTTCGCCGTCGGCGGCGAAGCGGTGGCCCAGGGTGCCGTTGGGCACGGCCGGTGAGTTCGTGGCCGTGTCCCACAGGGCGGGTTTGAAGTCGGCATCCTCGGTGTCGGCCTCGGACGTGGCTGCGGAGCCGAGATCGGTGGCGGTGACGAAGCGGCCCGGTCGAAATCCACCGGTCTCGTCGGGTTCGAGCTCGACGAGGAACGGCAGGTCAGTGTACTTGCGGACATAGCCGTCGAAGTAGTCCGTCGTCGCGTCGACGAAGAATTCCTTGAGGATGACATGGCCCATGGCCATCGCCAGGGCGCCGTCGGTGCCGGTGGCCGGTGCCAGCCATTCGTCGGCGAACTTCACGTTCTCCGCATAATCCGGGGCGATGGAGATGACCTTCTGGCCGTGGTAGCGGGCTTCGGCCATCCAGTGGGCATCCGGGGTGCGGGTCAACGGAACATTCGACCCCCACATCATCAGGTAGGAGGAGTTCCACCAGTCACCGGACTCGGGCACGTCGGTCTGGTCGCCGAAGACCTGTGGGGACGCCGGCGGCAGGTCGGCGTACCAGTCGTAGAACGACAGCATCGAGCCGCCGATGAGCTGGTGGAACCGGGCTCCGGAGGAGAAGGAGACCGGGCTCATGGCCGGAATGGGGGAGAAGCCGGTGGTGCGGTCGGGTCCGAGGTACTTCACGGTATAGACGTAGGCGGCGGCGACGATCTCGACGGCTTCGGCCCACGTCGCGCGCACGAGTCCGCCCTTGCCGCGGACTGATTTGTAGCGGCGGGCCTTGACCGGGTCCTCGACGATGGACTTCCACGCCAGCACTGGGTCGTGGCCGTTGGCGGCCTTGGCTTCGCGGAAGAGCCGCAGCAGTGCGCCGCGGACATAGGGGTAGCGGACTCGGGTGGGGGAGTAGGTATACCAGGAGAACGAGGCTCCGCGAGGGCAGCCGCGCGGTTCGTATTCGGGCATGTCCGGGCCCGGGCTGGGATAGTCCGTGGCCTGGGACTCCCACGTGATGAGTCCGTCCTTGACGTAGACGTGCCAGGAGCACGAACCCGTGCAGTTGACCCCGTGGGTGGAGCGGACGACTTTGTCGTGTGACCAGCGGTTGCGATAGAAGGAGTCGCCCTGCCGCCCGCCGGAGTAGTGGATCTCGCGCTTGTCCTCGCTCATCGTCGCCCGAGGGGTGAAGAACTTCCGGCTTCCGATGAGCGTGTCCATGAGCGAGTTGTCGGTGCCCGGACGGACGGCCTCCGGCGGCGAGGAATCGGTCGGCGTGTACTGGTTTCTGCCCTGCGCCGTATTCTCGGTGGTCATGACCGTGTCTCCTTGTCGTCGTCGCTGATACCCGAACCCGTCGGGTCGCTGTCGGTTCCGGCGCGCTCTGCGCTCGAGCCGGCGCTGGGGGCTGCCGCGGCGGAATCATGATGGTCCACGGCTTCGGCCGTCGTCGGCGGGTTGGCGCCGATCCAGAGTGTGATGAGGAGCGCGATGACCGTGAAGCCGGCGAGCAGCAGCAGACCCAGCGAGTAGTCGTGGGTCGCCGACCACATCGCTCCCAGCAGGAGCGGCGGGACGAATCCGCCCAGTCCGCCGGCAGCGCCGACGAAGCCCGTGATCGAGCCGACCCTTGCAGGATCCGAGCGCTGCGCGATGAGCGCGAAGGTCGCACCGGAGGCCATTCCGAAGCCTGCCGACATCGCAATGAACTCTGAGCTGTAGACGATGAACTCCACGGGGTGGAAGGACAGGGCGATGGCGCAGATGGCGACGAGTGAGTAGGCCACGCCGAGGGTCTTCACCGCCCCGAGGCGATCGGCGAGGATTCCGCCCAGCGGGCGGGTGATGACTGCGACGATGACGAAGCCGGCCATGCGCAGGGATGCATCGGCGGGTTCGAGGCCATAGTCGTTGTTGAGGTAAGTCGGCAGGTAGACGGAGAAAGCGACATAGCCGCCGAAGGCGAGAGCGTAGAGATAGGCAGCCTGCCAGGTCAGCTTGACCGACAGCGTCTGTCCCAGGGTGGTGATGAGGCTTTGGCGCACAGGCTGCCAGTCGGGTGGATTGCGCATCAACGTGAAAGCCAGGAGCGCGTAGATGACGAGGACGACGGCTGCGACCACGAAGGGCAGCTGCGGCCAGATGTTGTACAGGGGCACGGTAGTGAAGGCCGCGATCGCGGTACCGCCCATGCCCATGCCGTAGACGCCGATGGCTGAACCGCGGGACTCCTTGGGGAACCAGCGATTGACGTAAGGGACGCCGACGGCGAAGCTCGTGCCGGCGACGCCGAGGAAGAATCCGCCGACGATGAGCGTGGCGTAGTTGTACTGGCCGATGAAGCCGACGAAGAGCACCGGAATGACCGTGATGAGGGCGATGAATGACATCATGAAACGTCCGCCGAGGCGGTCGGTCAGCGCTCCCACGACAATTCGTCCCAGCGAGCCGACGAGGACGGGCACGGCGACGAGCAGCGCCGAGTCGTCGGTGAGTTTCTCCTCGACGAAGTGTGGTCCCAGGGGGCTGATGAGCGACCAGGCCCAGAACGTCACAGTGAAGCCGAGGGTAGCGAAGATCAGTGCTCTGGTCCGCTGCGCATTCGTAGCCGAAGCAGGTGATCCGGCGGTCGATGGTTGAAGCATCTCAGGCTGTGACATATTCTGCCCCTCCACGACGAATGTGCCGACTGTTTACGATCACAGCAGAGTTGAGGGGAAAGTGGAACAGTTTCCACCGTGTTTAATCAGGAGGCCGCTCGGGTCGCGTCTGTGTGGAAGGTCGGACCTCGCCCACGGGGTCACAAAGTGATATACGTCATAATTGTGTGACTGATTCTACTGTCTGTAGAAAAGCGTATGATCGAGTCATGTCGATCACAGCGATGATACTCAGCGGCGGTCGCTCCCGGCGGTTCGGGGGCGTTCACAAGCCAGGTGTCCGCCTCGGCGGGCAGACGGTGATCTCGCGCATCCTCGGCACCGTCCGGCAGGCCGTGCCGGAAGCGGAGGTGTGGGTGGCCGGAACCACTGACGGACTCACGGACGCCGAGGCGGACTCGGTCGGCAGCGTACGGGAGGAGCCCGAGTTCTCGGGCCCTCTGGCCGGAATCGAAGCCGCTTCCCGGGCGATGGGTGACTCCGAGGTCACCGTGATCCTGGCCGGGGACATGCCGCTGGTGCGGCCGGACCATCTGCGGGCGCTCATCGTCGCGAGCCGGGAGTCCGGGCTGCCTGCCGCCGGCGTCGATGACCGCGGCAAGTTCCAGTACCTCTGCGCCGCGTGGCCGACTGCGCTGTTGCGTCGACGTCTGGCCGATATCGGCCAGACGCAGGACAGGGCGGTCAAACTCCTCTTCAGCGGACTCGAGGTCGCACCTGTCGACGTCGACCCCGCGGAGATCGTCGACTTCGACACCCGTGAGGAGTACGAGCGCGTCGCCCGCAGAATCGAGGCCACGGACGCGGATACGGCGGGCGATCCTCGGGACGGGACTGCGGCGGGTGCCGACGCTCCGAGTGGCGCCAGAGCCGTGCCGGAGCAGGTGCTGCGGATGCGGGATCTCGCAGCCGCCGAGCTTCCGGAGGGGGCGTGGATGACAGATGACGAGGTCGCGGCCGTGCTCGAGTTCGCTTCGCACATCAAGCATTCGGACTCATCGCTCAGTCCGGTCGTCGCCGCATTCCTCGCCGGCAGGCTCCACGCTGCGACGAGGGAGGGCGGAGCCTCACTCGCGGAAGCGCTGGCTCATGTGGAGGGGACCCTCACTCGCTCTCAGGGCTGAGCCCGAGCCCGTTCGCCAAGCTGTCGACTAAGTCCAGCCCCCGGCGGTCACGGTCCGCGCCGACCACCTGGTCGTCGAGGTCTGCCCCGTCGACGCAGCCGGCGAGGAAAGTTCCGAAGGGTCCTGAGGCCCGGGTCCCCGTCTCGTCGGACCAGCGTGCGCTGGCATCGAGCAGCTCAGCGACGAGCTCGACGGTGGGCTGCGTATCCGGGAGCGGGACTCCCAACGTCTGCGCGGCGGCCGAGAGTTCGGCCGCCATCGCCGCGATGCGGTCCGATGAATAGTCTCTGGGCATCTCGTCCTCCTTGGTCACCGACCCTAGCGCAGGTGTGATGGCGGGCCCGCCGTTTCGACCGTGAATAAGTCCGGCCCGCCTCGGCGAGGGTGTCGGGGCGGGCCGGATACGGCGGTCGTCGGGGGAAGGCGGCGGCCGCCTCGGCGAGGGGATTGATCAGTCGTCGATCTGAGTCTGTTCGACGGCTTCGACGGCCTCCTCGGGGGTCAGGCGGCAGGAGATGCCGACGTAGAAGACGATGATCGAGAAGATCACGGTGACGATCTCGCCGACGATGAAGCCCATGATGGGGTCCGATGGCCTGGCTGGAGTATCACGACGAGTTCCCCGCCTGGGACTCCGCGCACCGCGGATGATGCCAGCGGTCCT
Organism: Brevibacterium sp. VCM10; assembly: GCF_000583215.1. Lineage (NCBI taxonomy): Bacteria > Bacillati > Actinomycetota > Actinomycetes > Micrococcales > Brevibacteriaceae > Brevibacterium > Brevibacterium sp. VCM10. The sequence goes on along the minus strand of NZ_JAJB01000031.1, from coordinate 1,856 downwards.
AGTCTGAGGCCGGGGCGGTGCTCCGGCTGCGCTCAGCCGCCCGCCCGGCAGTCGGCGCACAGGCCGAAGATCTCGAAGGCGTGATGCGTGATCTCGAAGCCGTTCGATGCCGCGATCTGGCGCATCCAGTCCTCACTCGGCGGATCGATCTCGACGGCGGTGCCGCAGCGTTCGCAGACGAGATGGTGGTGATGCTCGGTCTGCGCGCAGGCGCGGAAGAGCTGGGTCTCGGCGATGGTGATCGTATCGGCGTCGCCGCTGCGCGCAAGCGCATTGAGCTGCCTGTAGACGGTGGCCAGGCCCACGCTGGCCCCGTCGTCCTCGAGGCGGCGGTGGAGCTGCTTGGCGGAGACGAAGCGGGTCTCGGATTCCAGAGCAGAGCCGATGAGCGCCTTCTGCGCGGTGCTGCGCGTCTTCTTCTGCGGAGCTGCCATGGTGGGTCCTCCCTTATCGTCTCTGTCGAACTCATCGTCGACGCCACAGGAGCATATGCGTCAGAGTGCATATGCGAGAGAAATAATGAAACACGTTACCATTAACGGGCGGTTCAACCACACCGACGATGGACCCCGAGCTGAGAGCGGGCCCGCACTCACAGCGGGACCTGCACAGTCGGAACGTCGGGCACGAACACCGGGCACGAACACCGAGGAGGCGCTATGAGCGGACCCCAACGCAGACCGGCGATCCCGGTCATTCTCCTCACCGGCTACCTCGGTGCCGGAAAGACGAGCCTGCTCAACCACCTCCTGCGCCACCCCGACGCCCGCATCGGCGTCATCGTCAACGATTTCGGCGACCTCAACATCGACGCCGGACTCGTCGTCGGCCAGGTCGACGAACCGCTGTCGATCTCGGGCGGCTGCGTGTGCTGTCTGACCGATGACTCCGAGCTCGAGGACGCGCTTGTGGCGATGACGAATCCCCAGCTGCGCCTCGACGCGATCATCGTCGAAGCCAGCGGATTCGCCGAACCCCTGACCCTGGCTCGCATAATCACCCGCATGGGCCACCACCGATTCCACCTCGGCGGGGTCATCGACGTCGTCGACGCCACCATGTACTTCGACACCGTCGATACCTCGAGTCTGCCGCCTCTGCGGTTTGCCGCGACGACGTTGGTGCTGGTCAACAAGCTCGACCAAGTGCCGGCCGCCGACCGCGACAGCACAGTCGAAGCCGTGCGTGCCCGCGTCCACGAACGCAATCCGCGCGTCATCGTCATCGGCACCCATCATGCCCGCCTCGACCCCACTCTGATCTTCGATCCAGGCGTTGGGGATCGAGATTCTCGCCGAGGCGGCTCCGACGTCGGCGAGGACCCGGTCCAGCCCGAATTGCCGATCCGGGAACTGCTGCGGCAGGCCTATGCCGAGGCGGCCGCCGACGAGATCGGCGACGGCGAGGTCGACGAAGGATCCATGCCCCACCGCCATGCCCGGTCGGTGACCGTCAACGGAAGCGGTCCTGCCGATCCGGATGCGGTGATGGATTTCGTCGAAGACCTCCCGCCGGGGGTGTACCGAGTGAAAGGCACCGTGCTCGCGGTCGAGGGATCCCGCAGGCGCAGCTTCGATGTGCAGGCGGTGGGCCCGAACGTCTACGTCGCCGAGGCGGCCCGACCCGCCCCGAAGATTCCGTCCTCGAACGTGGGAGACGGTGAGGGGCCGGATGCGGACAGCGTCCTCGTCGTCATCGGCGAGGACTTCGACACCGAGACGGCCGAAGCCACTCTGACCACCGCCCTCAATCGCGGTGCCACAGCCAATGCACAGGGGAGCAACCGCTCCGAACGCCTCCTCCACCACGTCCGCCTCCACACGTAGTTACTACCTCACGGCGGCCCAGCAACCTCG